>JAQSXP010000173.1 GCA_029256605.1 Devosia sp.
GGTTTGGCGCCGCTGCACCAATGGCTGGCTCGATATCGCGCCTTCTGGCCCGATCGCATCGAGTCCCTCAAGGATGTGCTCAAGGAGATGGACCAGTGAAGATCGATGCAGATGCTTTGGTGTTCGAATGCGCGCTCGAGGCCGCTCCTGAACAGGTATGGCGGGCGCTGACCATTCCGGTCTTGCTGGAGCGCTGGCTGCGCCCCGCGCCGGGCCTGGAGCTTTCGGTGGTGACCGCCGAGGAAAACCGCAGCCTGACCTATCGCTGGCGCGAGCAGGGGCAGGGAGCGCTGATCGGGGCCGAAGAAAGCCTCGTCACCTTCGAGCTGACGCCGACCGATGAAGGGGGCACCTGGCTGACGCTGACCCACGCCCCGGTGCTTGCCCCAGCCAGCGCCAACGACAATCGGCGCGGCCCCCTGATGCTGGCCGCCTGAGCTTAGGCAAACCGCAAGTTTGAACGGAGATCGCCGATGCGCGACATGATGCAGCTCGTCCCTATGGTCGTGGAACAATCCAGCCGCGGCGAGAGATCGTTTGATATTTATTCGCGCCTGCTGCGCGAGCGGATCATCTTCGTCAATGGCGAAGTCGAGGACAACATGGCCTCGCTGGTCTGCGCGCAGTTGCTCTTTCTTGAGGCGGAAAACCCCAAAAAGGAGATCTACCTCTACATCAACTCGCCCGGCGGAGCCGTGACCTCGGCCATGGCGATGTATGACACGATGCAGTTCATCAAGGCGCCGGTGGGAACGCTGTGCATGGGCATGGCGATGTCCGCGGGATCGTTCCTCTTGATGGCGGGCGCGCCGGGTAGCCGCATCTGCCTGCCCAATGCGTCGATCATGCTGCACCAGCCGAGCGGCGGCTTTCAGGGCAAGGTCACCGACATTCTCCTGCATGCCGAGGAAAGCATGCGCCTTAAGCGGCGGATGCATAATCTTTATGCCAAGCATTGCGGCCGCACCTATGAAGAGGTGGAAAAGGCGCTGGAGCGGGACAATTTCATGACGCCCGAGCAAGCTCGCGACTGGGGCCTGGTGGATCATGTTTACCATGATCGCAGTGAGATTGAGGGAGCCGAGCCGCGGGGGTGACTAAAACGAGTGGGGGAACGCCACGGGGTCGCCAGTTCTTATCGGATTGCTGCGCCCGGTTGACTGCCTTTCAGGGTACTTCCTGATCGGAACCAGATCGGGTCTGAACGCATTGCCCGCTGGACTGCCCACCCGCCGCTACTGGCTGGAGGGCGTGCACCGTCTCCGGTGTGACGGTGCACGCCAAGGACACAAGGCAGAACTGTCGCGGCCGACCCGCCAGCAATCTCCAACTGGCCGTGCCGGTTTCGCCAAGCGCTTGGAGCGCAGGAATGGCAAGAACGGACTCTCCCAACTGGATGCTTTCCGAAGCGCTTGAGGCGCTGGCCCGCGCCGAGCGCATCCAATCCCAGTTTTTTCGGATTTCGAGCACGGCGAGCGCGCGCGAGCCGCGCTGGGAGCCACCCATCGACGTGCTGGAGACCGAGCACGAAGTTCTGGTCTTTGTGGCCCTGCCCGGCGTCGATCCCGAACAGGTGGAAGCGAGCATTGAAGATGGATCGCTGGTGGTGGCTGGCCGCCGGACCTTGCCGCCCGAATTGCGCGCAGCGGTGATCCATCGTCTGGAACTGCCGCAAGGGCGCTTCGAGCGGCGCATTCCCCTGCCGCAGGGGCGCTATTCCGTGCGCCGCTTTGCCACCAATGGCTGCGTCGTTTTCAGCCTGACCAAGCTCGGGTGAGGAGATCGTGCCATGAACGAAAATCCCGTGAACCAAGGCGCCCCTGCAGGCGCGGCCGGCGACGTGACCCCACTGATCCTGCCCAGCGATTCTCTAATCCTCGTGGCCGCGCGCGACATGGTGCTGTTTCCCGGCATCGTCTTGCCGCTGACCCTCGGGCGCCCCAAATCTATCGCCGCCGCCCAACAGGCGGTCAAGCAGGAGCGCCAGATCGGCATCGTGCTCCAGCGCGATCCCCAGATCGTTGATCCGGGCCCCGACGATTTTTACCGCACCGGCACCATTGCCAATATCGTGCGCTACATCACCGCGCCCGATGGCACGCACCATCTGGTGTGCCAGGGCGTGCACCGTTTCCGCATTCTCGATTCTTATCCCGGCACCCCGTTTCCGGTCGCCCGCGTGCTGGATCTGCCCGAGGTTGAAACCCATTCGCCCGAAATCGAGGCGCGGTTCCTCAACCTGCAGGGGCTCGCCATCGAGGCGGTGCAACTGCTGCCTCAGGTGCCGCAGGAATTGCTCGCTGCCATCCAGGGCACGACTTCGCCGTCGCAGCTGACCGATCTGGCCGCCGCCTATATGGACATGAAGCCCGAGGAAAAGCAGGAAATCCTTGAAACCCTCGACATCACGGTGCGCATGGACAAGATCGCACGCGTCCTGTCCCAGCGCATCGAAGTACTGCGGCTGTCCAAGGAGATCAGCCAGCAAACCCGCACGGCGCTCAACGAGCGCCAGCGCGAGACCCTGCTGCGCGAGCAGATGGCGGCCATTCAGCGCCAGTTGGGCGAGGATGAAGGCAAATCCCAGGAGATCGCCGAGCTGAACGAGGCCATCGCCAAGGCGGGCATGCCCGAAGAGGTGGAAAACCAGTGCCGCAAGGAATTGCGGCGCTATGAGAGAATGCCCGAGGCGGCCGGCGAAGCCGGCATGATCCGCACCTATATCGACTGGCTGATCGAGCTGCCCTGGACGCTGCCCGAGGAAAGCCCGATCGACATCGCCACAGCCCGCCGCATCCTTGATGAGGATCATTTCGGGCTCGAAAAGATCAAGACCCGGATCATCGAATACCTGTCGGTACGCAAGCTCAATCCCGAAGGCAAGGCGCCCATTCTGTGCTTTGTGGGCCCTCCGGGCGTCGGCAAAACCTCGCTGGGGCAATCCATCGCCCGGGCGATGAGCCGTCCCTTTGTGCGGGTCAGCCTTGGCGGCGTGCATGACGAGGCCGAGATCCGCGGCCATCGCCGCACCTATATCGGCGCGCTGCCCGGCAACATCATCCAGGGCATCCGAAAGGCCGGTGCGCGCAATTGCGTGATGATGCTCGATGAGATCGACAAGATGGGGCGGGGCGTGCAGGGCGATCCCTCCGCCGCCATGCTCGAAGTTCTTGATCCCGAGCAGAACCGCACCTTCCGCGACAATTATCTTGGGGTGCCGTTCGACCTTTCGCGTGTGGTCTTCATCTGCACGGCCAATATGCTCGACACCATTCCTGGCCCGCTGCGCGATCGCATGGAAATCATCAGCCTGGCCAGCTATTCCGAGCCCGAAAAGCTGCAGATTGCCCGGCGCTATCTGGTGCAGCGCCAGCTCGAGGCCAATGGCCTGCGCCCAGACCAGGCCGAAATCGACGACGACGCGCTCAAGGCGATCATTCACGGCTATACGCGTGAAGCCGGGGTGCGGGGTCTCGAACGCGAGATCGGCCGTGTCATGCGCGGCGCGGCGATGCGGGTGGCCGAGGGGAGCGCCACCAAGGTCAGCATCAAGGCCGCCGATCTTGAGGAACTGCTTGGCCAGCCCCATTTCGAAAACGAGGTGGCAATGCGCACGGGGGTGGCCGGGGTCGCGACCGGCCTCGCCTGGACTCCGGTAGGTGGCGATATTCTCTTTATCGAGGCGACGCGGGTGCCGGGCAAAGGCGCGCTGATCCTCACCGGCCAACTCGGCGATGTCATGCGCGAAAGTGCGCAAGCGGCGCTGAGTCTGGTCAAGAGTCGCTCGGGCGTGCTCGGCATCGATGCGGGACTGTTTGAGCGCAGCGATATCCATGTGCATGTGCCCGCCGGCGCCACGCCCAAGGATGGCCCGAGCGCTGGGGTAGCGATGACGATCGCGCTGGTTTCGCTGTTGCTGGATCGCCGCGTGCGCAGCGACACCGCCATGACCGGCGAAATCTCGCTGCGTGGCTTGGTGCTGCCCGTTGGCGGCATCAAGGAAAAGGTCGTTGCCGCCGCAGCGGCGGGGATCAGGCGGGTGCTGCTTCCCGCCCGCAATCGGCGCGATTTTGAGGACATCCCCAGCGATGTGCGTGAGCGGCTGGACTTTGTCTGGCTGGAAAATATCGACCAAGCCGTCGCCGCTGCGCTCGAGCCTGCCTCTGATATGGCGGCGACTGCTGCCGAATAGCCGTTGAGCTTTTCTGCCTGAACTTGCTGCAGCGAACCGCCAAAGTCCGCTGGCGGCGCGTTCTCCCGCAACCGCACCTCGGCCATCCGACCCTACGATTCAGTTGATCGCGCCGACTCTCCGGCAAGTTTTAGGCTGTTTCTGCAGGCTTTAGTACATGAATACCCCTAAACCAAAGGGGGGTAAGGCCGGCGTATGGTTTGCCGTGCCGAACAGGTTGTAGTGGGGCAGGGCATGTAGTCTGCGGGGATCGTCTATGGACTGGCCTCTGATCAGAACATTGATCGCTGATGCTTATCCGGTGGTGCGGGGTGGCCTGCACCGCTTCATCGACGTCGAGCCAGGGCTGGAAGTGTGCGGCGAGGCCGGCAACGGGCATGATACCGTCCAGCTTGCCCTGCAGCTGCGTCCCGATATCGTGCTGCTCGATCCCGCCATGCCCGATCTGCCAGGCACCGGCGTCCTCAATCTGCTGCGCATGGATTGCCCCGAAACGCTGGTGCTCATCTTCTCGTCTCCCATCGCCCAAAGCGCGATCCATGAGCTGATCCTGGCTGGCGCGCGAGGCTGCGTGTTCAAGAGCGATCAGCC
>JAQSXP010000174.1 GCA_029256605.1 Devosia sp.
GGGCGCATCATCGAGCAAGGTACCCATGCCGAATTGCTGGCGCTGGGGGGCAGCTATGCCCAGCTCTGGCAGCGCCAATCGGGCGGGTTTCTCGATCCCGCCGAGGTGAATGAAGACTAGCGTTACCAGTCGAGGGCTCGGGCGCCCGTCGCCCGCAGCCTGGCTCTGATGGAGAGCGCGGATGCAGATGGTTGCAAGCAGTAGCGGAGAGCAACTCGCCGTCGAGACGTTGGGCGAGCCGCAGCAGGGCACGATCCTCCTCGTGATGGGCGCCACGGCCTCCATGCTATGGTGGCCACAGTCGCTGGTGCAGGCGCTCGCAGAGGCGGGCTATCAGGTGATCCGGTTTGATCATCGCGACACCGGACGCTCCACCACCCATCCACCCGGCGAGATCAGCTACACCATCCAGGACCTGGCCGATGACCTCCTCGCCATTCTGGATGCCTATAAGGTCGAACGAGCCCACCTCGTTGGCATGTCGCTGGGCGGCTATCTCAGCCAGATCGTGGCGCTGCAGCATCGGGAGCGAGTGGCGACGCTGGCGCTGCTCTCGGCCGAGCCGCTGGGCCGCACCTATGAGGGGGAGGGGATCGCGCCGGCGCTGCTCGAGCATTTCGGCGCAATGGAATCGCTGGACTGGAACGACCACGCCGCCGTGGTCGCGTTTTTGCTGCGAGACGCCGAACTGTGCGCCGGCACAGCCCAGCCATTCGACGTCGCTGCCGCCACAACGCGCATCGAGGGGGAACTGAGCCGAACGCAGAGCATGGCCAGCGCCTTCAACCATGGCTCGATTGGGGGCGAGCTCGATCCGGGATTGCAGATCGACAGGCTGCGCCTGCCGCTGCTGGTGGTGCATGGCAGCGCCGACCCGGTGATCGGTGTTGGGGCGGCACGGGCCAGTGCGGCAGCGGTGCCCGGGGCCGAGCTGATGATCCTGCCTTGAGCGGGGCCATGAATTGCTTGAAGCCGATATGCCGGCACTGGCGCAGGCGATCTTGCGCAACTGCGCCCGGGCGCCGGCCTGATCGCTCCAGCTAGGCGGCGATGGGCGGATCGACGACGTGACGGAACAGCACCCGGTTGCGCCCGCCCGCCTTGGCGCCATAGAGCCGCTCATCGGCCAGCGAGAACAGATGGTCATAGGTGGCGAGCCCGTTATAGGTGACCCCGCCAATGCTGACGCTGATCTCGCCCGACCAGGTGGGCAGCGGCAATTTGAGATTGAACACGGCCTGGCGGATACGCTCGGCCACGGATTGCGCCTGCTCGGGTGTTGCGCCGGGCAGGAAGACGCCAAACTCCTCGCCCCCGACGCGTCCCACTATGTCGGCGCCGCGCAGCGTATCCTTGATGGTGCCGGCAATCAGTTTGAGAGCTTCGTCGCCCAGCTGATGACCATAGCGGTCATTGATGGTCTTGAAGTGATCGGCATCGATCACCAGCAGCGCCCCCGAACGAAGATTGGCATGCTCGCGCGACTGCTCGAGATAGGCATCCACCATCATGGTGAAGGCGCCCCGGTTGAGCACAGCGGTCAGACTATCGGTGGAGGCAATTTCGGCCAGTTCGCGCTGGGCAATGGCAAGCTGCCGGATCTTGTTCATCAGGAAAAACAGCAAGGGGCCGGCGAGCAAGCCGGGCAGAAGGATGTTTACCGCAAGCGCGCGAGCGAGCTCCGCCTCGGTCATTCCGGGGAAGTTGAAGGAATCCACATAAAGGGCAACGCCGATGCAGAACAGCGTACCGATCAGCGTTGTCAGCACGACCCGGGCCCAGCCCGTGGGCGCGAAATCAAGTTTTCTCACTTGGCTTCTCCGCTCCGCTCAGGCCGCTGCGGGCTGGTGACGATCGGGGTCGTGGACCGACATCCAGGCCACTAGCGCCTCGGGAGGCAGCGGGCGGGAGATCAGGTAGCCCTGGGCTTCATCACAACCTGCGCTTTGCAGAAAGTCATAGGCCCGCTGTGTTTCCACGCCTTCGGCCACAACGCGCAAGCCCAGCTCCTGGGCCATAGTAATCATGCCGCGCACCAGCGCACGATCGGGGCCGCCTGGAACGAGCATGCGGATAAAGCTTTGATCGATCTTGATGATCTCGGCCGGAATGTCCTTGAGGTAGGAGAAGCTGCTATAGCCAGTGCCGAAGTCATCGATGGCGCAGGCGATACCGAGCGCCCGGATTGCTGCGAGATTGGCAAGGATCCGGGCCTGGTGGCGGATCAACCCGCTTTCGGTGAATTCGATCTCGAGCGCCGAGGCCGGCACATCGTGACGCGCGAGGGCCTCGGCCAAGCTCTCGGCGAAATCGGCTTCTTCAAGATTGGCCGGCGATACATTGACCGAAATGTTGAGCGCGATCCCGGCCTGGCGCCAGCTGGCGATCTGCCGGAGCGCTGCCTCTATCACCCATTGGGTGAGGGGGCGGGCAAGCTCAGTGGCTTCGGCCAGGGGGATGAACTCGCCGGGCGTGACATTGCCGAGGGCCGGATGATGCCAGCGCAGCAGCGCTTCCGCCCCATCGCAGCGTCCGGTGCGCAGATCAATGCGCGGCTGGTAATGCAGGCTCAACTGGTCGGTGGCGAGCAGCGCGTCATGGAGGCCATCAAGCAGGGCAAAGCGACGGCGATGCGCATCATCGAGGGCAACGGAAAAGAGCCCCACGCTTTTTTGCGCGTCGCGGGCATCGTGGGCTGCGCCAAGCGCGGCGCGCAGCACCTGGGCAGGGGATACCTCGCCAAGCTGGAATGGCATGAGCCCGATCACGGGGGCGCCTGACGCGCGGTCGCGCGCCGGCCCCTGTTCGGCCACTTCCTCGAAGAAGGCTTCGATTCGCTTGAACAGGGCCTGCGGTTCATGGCCGCTCAGGACGGCCGCGAACTGGGTTACACCAACCTGATAAAGCGTGACCCCATCCTCGAGACGCTCTTTGATGGCGCTGGCTGCGGTCTTGATCATGGTGTCGAGATAGGTCGGGCCCAGGATGCGCATGGACTGGTTGAGCTGGATCGGCTCGGCCAGATCGATCAGCATGGCAACCCGCTCTTGTCCGCCATGATCGCGGGCGAGATCCTCAAGGTCTTCGGCAAACTGGTTGCGGTTGGGCAGTCCGCTGGCGGGATCGATACGCCCCAAAGCATGCTGCAATTCCACCTGGGCCATCACCATGGCGGCCAGATCGCTCAGGATCTTGGCCTGTTCGGGAGTGATGGTGCGCGGCTTGGTATCGAGCACGCACATGGCCCCAAGGGTAAAGCCATCGCGCGTGATCAGGGGCGCGCCGGCATAAAAGCGTACGCCGCCCTGGTCAAGGATATTGCCGGCAAAGCGTGGATCCTGCGACAGATCGGAGACAACCAGCACATCGCCCAGCCGGGTGACTTCGGCACAAGGCGCCCGGTCCCGCGGGATCTCGGTGCCGCAGCCCACGCGGGACTTGAACCATTGCCGGTCCTTGTCGGTCAGCGATACCGCCGCGATGGGGGCATCAAAGATCTGGCTGGCCATACGCGTGATGCGATCAAAGCTTTCACTGGGCGCGGTGTTGAGCAGGCCCAAATCCATGAGCGCCCGGAGCCGCTCGCCTTCATCCTGCTGCATCACGCTGCTGCCTTTTCCAATCTGCTGTTTCACCCCTCTAGTTACGGGACGAAGATGAAAAAGTTTTAAGCGCAAGAGGTTTGGCACGGAGCGCGGTTAATGGTGCGTCACCGGATTGGATCATTAGCCGCATATTTTAGCGGGTGCCGGCAAGACTGGCGAGAATGTTGGTGAGCCCGGCAAGCAGGGCCGGATTGTTCCAGACAAGGAGCCCCCCGCCGCCCAGCGCCACGAGCAGCACGAGGCCAAAAAGCTTGCGCAGCACGGAAAAGACGAGCCAGACGGCCGCAAGACCAAGGAGGCCGAACACAACAAGGCTGGTGGTATCGGCGGGGATGGGGCGGCTCCGTCGGCTAAGGCTGCCGCGCTGCCGGCTTAGGGCTACAGCGCGGCTGGCAGGTTTGGCTTAGCGCTTGTCGAGCACGTCGCCTTCATAAACGCCCAGATCCTGGAGCAGCTTTTCGTTGAAACTGAGGTCAACGAGGTCTTCGAGCGGCACGGGGGCGATGTCGGCGAATTCGGGGTTGGCATAGGCAAATTCGACGGCGGCCTGCAGGTTCTCGGGGTTCATGCAGCCATTGACGCACCAGCGCGAGGTGTTGAGCGCGGCCGTCTGGGAGATGGCTTCGGGCGAGAGGTCATCGCGCGCGGCGGCAATGGCGGCTTCCCAGGTGGCCGGGTCTTCCTGCATGGCGCGAGCGGCATCGGCCAAGGCATCGGTGAAGCGCTGCAGGGCGTCGCGCTTGGCTTCGATCGTGGGCTCGAGGGCAGCGACGAACTTGGCCTGGCCCGGCGAGCGATCGGCAAAATCATCGGCATCGACCAGCACATGGATGCCCTCGACATCGGCGATCGACTGATAGGTGCCGAAGGACACGGTGGTGGCATCGACCTGGCCAGCCGCCAGCGCCTGGACGCGCACATCGGGGGCGCCGATGGCGACGAAATTGGGCGCGTCGGTCGGGATGTCGTAGCTGTTGAGGACGGCGACGGTCAGGTTGTGATCGAGGCTGCCGCTATCGGCGATGGCAAAGGAGCGGCCGGCCAGATCGGCGACCGTGGCGATGTCATCCTTGGCGGCGACGAGGAAAGCAGTGCCCGCCGAAACGGCAGTGATGCCGCGGATCGGCACATCGTTTTCGGCGCGCAGGCGGATGGCCGATTCGATGGTGAT
>JAQSXP010000175.1 GCA_029256605.1 Devosia sp.
GGCGTCTCGACAGACTGTCCGCCGTGTGCGGCGCCAGCATCGTGCCATGCTGTGACATGGTCTGCACTTGTAGCCAGAATGCCGATCGTCCCTCCGTTAGCAGCAGTAGCCGGCTTCCCGTCGATCGGCGTGGTGATCATGAGGCGACTGCCATCGTGGCTGTAGACCAGCCTGCCGCCTGCATCCATCTCGCCGCGACTTCCTCCCAACGCTAAGAAAGTTGCGTCATAGAAGATCCGAGCCCGCTCAAGGTCGTTGCTGCCGATCATGACGTGTGTGAACATTTTCTCCTCCGACGCTGGACGTCTGATGGTGATGCCAGATCGCCGAAAGAAACACCACTTTCCCCACGTTCGAAGAGCGACAAGTTACACCTTGGGCTTCGTTGAGGTCGCGGAACGGGTGATTGAGGGAGATGCGGATCGGCTGCTAACGGCCCCCAGGCGGCGTCCATTGGGAATTGATGGGTGACGCGATTGATCATGACCGAGACCATCGGTGCGGCAAGTCGGCACGAAAGATCGACCAGAGCCTGCAGATGGTCATCCCAATGGGGCGCACAGCCGCAGCAAGAACGATCTAGTTGCTGCTGCCGCAGAGTTTCTCACACGGCGCCCCGTCGCTGTCGCCATCGAGTCGGCCGCCCCACACCGGCATGGGGCGCATTCGCCTTGGCTCAAAACCGGCGCCAACGGCCTGCACCTAAAGGGCCACTCCCTGGTCTCCATATGGTTGGGGGTTCCAGATCCACTTGCTACTGGTCAACGACCGGCTTGAAGCCGCCCATGATTGAACGCGAGGCGTCCCAAATTTTGGGGTCGGGAGCAATGCGAGGATCTTTCATGAGGATACTCCATGCCGCGTCGCGTATTTGCCGCGATGGCCATTCGACGAAGGAGAAGCCGATGGTTTCGTCGGCTTTGGTGGCGACGGCTCGTTGAAAGTCTGTGGTTTGACCGGGACGGACATCATCCCCCAAGGTATTGACGACGCGTAAGGCGCCTTGTTCAAGAAGCAGGGGCGCCTGGGCCAAGGCAGCGGCGCCGTACGCTGCCTTGTTGGCGACCGGAACCGGAGAGATCATGCCATCGACGTATCCCGGCTTGGCCGTGGCTCCGGTGTCGTTGAGCACTTCAAAGCCGCCGTAGATCATGCGCGTGGCGTCGAACGGCATTTCGGACATGGTCTGTACGTCGGGATCGTTCATCATGTCCTCGCCGGCCTTCATTCGAGTGGCACGGTCGGGATACTCGACCCAAGAGAAGAGCGGCACTTCATCCTCTTCGAGCTTGGTGGCCCGATAGAAATCCGTCTGCTTTCCCTGAGGCACATCGTCTGCCCAGCCTTCGACCAGGCGTATGGCGCCTAGCTTCTTGAACAGGTCAGCCCCGGTGCGGGCATGCGCGATATATTCTTCTTTGTTGGCGGCGGGAACGGCCAGTACGAAGCCATCAATATAGGACATCAGGGGTCTCCTATCGGGTTGCGTCTCCCTGAAGGACGATTGGGAAGGCGCAGCTTCGACATGCGTAGGCGATTTTCCGTTCCGAATGCATCAGTCCATAGCCGACCTCGGTTCACCGTAAATCAAGAGGCTGCCCCCAGAAGCAGACCTTTGGTAGGGAGGTCATCCGTCGATCAGATGGAGTGCACCTCAATATCGAGTTGTCGGTAGGCCTCCATACCTTCCTCTGCCTCGACCACGAGATGGTCGATGCGCGCTGCCTCGGTGAGTTTGAACGGCGCGACGGTGCCCAGTTTGTCTGTGGTGGCGGCGATGGTGAGAAGGCTGCTTTGCGCGATCATGACGCGTTTGATCTCAGCCTCGCCCGCATCGAGCGCGGTGACGCCCAGGGCGGTGTCAACACCGCAAGCGCCGAGAACGAACATGTCGGCAAAGATGTTTTCGGCTTCTCTAATAGTTTGCGGGCCGAGGCAGGCGCCCTTAGACTGTTCGTAGAGGCCGCCCAGGACGATGATGGCATGCCTGGGATTGTCCGATAGTGCCGTGGCGATGCCGGGGGCATTGGTGATGACGGTCAGCCGCAAATCCTTTGGAAGGGCGTTGGCAATGGCAATGTTGGTCGAACTGGCGTCGATGTAAAGCGTCTGGCCGTCGCGCACCAAGGTTGCGGTGGTGCGCGCAAGGCGCGCTTTGACGTCAGCCTGATCCGACGTGCGCACCGCAAGCGTTCCGGTATCGGGCGACGGCAAGAGGGCTCCGCCATAAACCCGCCGGCAATAGCCGAGCCGTGCCAATTCGCGCAGGTCGCGGCGGATCGTATCGTCGGAAACACCGAACTGCGTTGCCAGATCATTGGCCAGCACCTTGCCATGCTCGCTCAGCATTCGGCGGATGGCGTCCAACCGTTCTTCAGTTAGCATGGTGTTTCTCGTTTATGCATGTTCTTGCATGTTGCTGCGTGTTTGTCATAGCGTAACGCATGCATGGAGAGCAAGCATGGATGGCGCAATCTTCGCCGGACGCAATGAGCGCATCGCCACGAGGCTGATTTTTTCGCTGGGCGGGATCGTGCTGGGCGCATGGGCGCCGCTGGTGCCGCTGGCTAAGGAACGCCTTGCTGTCGGCGAAGGCACGTTGGGCTTGTTGCTGCTGTGCATGGGTGTCGGGTCGATCCTCGCCATGCCAATGGCTGCCTTTCTGACCTCCCGCTTCGGCTGCCGTCAGCTCATCAGCGTGTCTGCGGCCGGTCTATGCCTGGTGCTGCCGCTTCTCGCGACAGTGTCCGATGTTTCGTTGATGGCGGCAACACTAGTCGGCTTCGGCATCGTCATAGGCTGCACCTCGGTATCGATGAACCTCCAGGCCGTTTTGGTCGAGCGCCAGGCAGGACACGCGCTGATGTCGGGCTTTCACGCCATGTTCAGCCTGGGCGGCATTATCGGTTCAGGAAGCATGGCGCTGCTGCTGGCAGCAGGCGTAGTGCCGCTGGTGGCATCCATCGCCGTCTCGCTGGTCATGCTGGGCCTCCTGATCGCAGCACGGCCGGGTTTGCTGCCCTACAGCGACGTTGGCGGCGCTAAGCCGCCGGCCATTGTCGTGCCACAGGGCGTTGTTCTCGCCATCGGCGTCCTCAGTCTCCTCGCCATGCTGGCCGAAGGCGGAGTGCTCGACTGGGGCGCGCTGTTCATGGTCGATGAGCATGGCGCGGACCTCGGCCTCGCCGGCTTTGCATACACGGCATTTGCCATCACCATGACCATCGGGCGGCTGCTCGGCGATCGATTAAGGACGGCCTTCGGCGATCTAGTGGTGCTGACCGTGAGCGCGTGCCTCGCCACTGCGGGCTTTCTCGCCAGCCTGTTGTTACCCTCGGCGGCTGCCGCTCTTGTCGGCTTCCTGCTGGTTGGCGCCGGCGTTTCCAACATCGCGCCGATCCTCTTCACCCTTACGGGCAAGACCAAGCGCATGCCGGCAAACCTCGCTGTCGCCTCGGTTCTGACCGTTGGCTATGTGGGGATCATCGCAGGGCCGGCGGCAATCGGCCTTATCGCGCATGCTACAAGCTTGCAAACGGCGTTTTTCCTGCTCTGCGCAGCGATGCTGGTCATCGCGCTCTCCGCGAGAGCCGTCTTCCACCGCGTCTGAAACGCACCCCATCGCAAATAGAGCCACAGCATGTCAGTGACAATCGAACCGCACCATCTTAATCACGCCCTTTCCGGCGCCCGGGAGCAATGGGCGACGCGGGGCGTCTTTCTCGTTGCGGGCCTCGCCATGGCCGCGTGGGCGCCGCTCGTCCCCTTCGCCAAGGCGCGGCTAGGCGTCGAAGATGGCACACTTGGCCTGCTGCTGCTGTGCCTCGGCCTCGGCTCGATTGTGGCGATGCCCATCACCGGTGTCCTTGCCAGCCGCTTCGGCTGCCGTGCCATTATCGTGACGAGCGCAATCGCAGTCGCTATCGTCCTGCCGTTCCTCGCCATCGTCGATACCGTAGCGGGTCTGGCCATCGCGTTGGCACTGTTTGGCGCCAGCGTCGGCACGGTAGACGTTGCCATCAACATCCAGGCGGTGATGGTCGAAAAAGATAGCGGCCGCAACATGATGTCCGGCTTTCATGGCCTCTTCAGCCTCGGCGGCATTGTCGGCGCCGGCGGGGTCAGTCTGCTTCTCGGCCACGGCGTCGCGCCGCTCGCGGCGACGCTCGTCATCAGCGTCATGCTCGTCGTGCTGCTCGCCTGTTCCTTCCGGGGCCTTCTGCCCTATGGAAATCGCGAGCGGGGCGAAACGCCGCTCTTCGTCCTGCCCAAGGGCATCGTCATTTTCATCGCCCTGCTCTGCTTCCTCGTCTTCCTAGGCGAAGGCGCCATTCTCGACTGGAGTGCGCTGTTCCTGATCGGCACGCATCAGGTCGATCCCGCTCAGGCCGGATTTGGATACACCATGTTCGCCATCGCCATGACCGCAGGACGGCTCGCCGGTGACCGCCTTGTCAAGGCACTGGGTGGGACGAAGGTTGTGGTGGCCGGCGGTATCGTCGCAGCGGCAGGCTTCCTTCTCGCCGTCTTCGCGCCGGCTCAACCGCTGGCGTTCATCGGCTTTCTCTTGGTCGGCATCGGCGCGTCCAACATCGTCCCGGTGCTGTTCACGGCCGCCGGCAACCAGACGCGCATGCCGGCAGGCCTCGCCATTGCGGCCATTACCACCCTTGGCTATGCGGGCATCCTCGTTGGCCCTGCAGCGATCGGCTTCGTCGCCCAGCAGTGGAACCTGAGCATCGCCTTCCTTCTGGTCGCGGCTGGGCTGATCTTTGTCGCGGTGAGCTGGCCGATAACACTGCGCCGTTAGGGGAGGGAGATGGGAGCGACGCGTCTGCTTCGACGCCTCTTCTTATCGCAAGCAGACTGGCAGCTTACCACCCCCTTCTGGACGCCGAGCCTCAGTTAGCGGGCCGTCCGCTTCCAGGCACTGGCTAGGTGAGTTGAACGGCCGGAATGGGGCGCTAAGGAGACCTAAGTGGAGAATGTTGGATGCCAGCTCCTCTTGCTCCGCCAATTTTCCAGCAGCAAACATTTTCCGGGCTCGAGCGCAGGGTGCCCAAAGCGCCCGTGTCTGCGCTGCAGCCGCACCCTGAAGACCAGCTCTCAAGGTTGAGTTCCGCCAGCCGGAGCCGGCGGAACTCGGGTTTCTTACCAGGGGATGGCCTGGTTGACCGAACCGGTGAAGGTGGCCGTTGGGCCTTCGCTGCCGAGCAGAGCCACGCGGACCGCTTCGGCGGCGCCTTGCTCGACCGTTTCGTTGCC
>JAQSXP010000176.1 GCA_029256605.1 Devosia sp.
GGCAAGGCAAAGAACTTGCCGGGATGGATGCGGCTGGGCACGAGGAAGTCTCGCGCGCCTTCGGGCGAAGATGCCGTCAGAATCGGGGTCGAGAACTCCGTGAAGCCGATCCCTTCCATCGTGCGGCGCATATAGGAGATCACCTGGGTGCGCTTGACGATATTGGCGTGCAGCGTCTCGCGGCGCAGATCAATGAAGCGATAGCGCAGCCGCACATCTTCGGGATAGTCCGGCTCGCCGAAGACGGGCAGCGGCAGTTCGCGCGCGGCCGACAGCACTTCGATCTCGCGGATGAACACTTCGATCTCGCCCGTCGGCAGATTCGGGTTGACGGCCGCGCCGTCGCGCAGCTTCACCTCGCCGTCAATGCGAATGACCCATTCCGCGCGCACCTTCTCGGCGTCGGCGAAGGCGGGAGAATCAGGGTCGATGACACATTGGGTCAGGCCGTAATGGTCGCGAAGATCGATGAACAGCAAGCCGCCGTGATCGCGCACCCGATGCACCCAACCGCTCAGGCGCACCGTATCGCCGGCCTGTTGCGCAGTCAGGGCGCCGCAATTGTGCGAACGATAGCGATGTGTGGTCATGACAAACTCTGGAAAACTGGCCGGAAACTGGGGGGGAAAAGCGCATGGGCGCGGTGCGATGTCAAGCAACTCCACCCGGCCGCTTGCGACGCCCATATCAGCGACGAGGCTTTGACCGCATTCAGGTATGGAGTGGGCTGGCCTCACCTGCTAAAAACAATCGTGACTATTTCAAGACGGACCCCGGTATGAACCTTGTTGTTTCCACAGGCGTGCTGGCAGCTTTTTGCGAGCGCGCTGCCAAGTTCGATTTCGTCACTGTTGATACCGAGTTTCTGCGAGAGACCACTTACTGGCCCAAGCTCTGCTTGATTCAGGCTGCCACTGACGATGAAGCGGTGCTGATCGACCCTCTGGCGCCAGACCTTGATCTAACGCCCTTCTTCGAGCTGCTGGCCAACCCCGACGTCATCAAGGTGTTTCATGCGGCTCGGCAGGACATCGAGATCTTCGTCAAGTTGACCGGCAAGGTGCCCAGCAGCATCTTCGATACCCAGATCGCTGCGAGCGTATGTGGCTTTGGCGACTCGGTGTCCTACGACAACCTTGTCCGCTCGATCACCAATATCGAACTCGATAAATCCTCGCGCTTCACCGACTGGGCCGCTCGTCCCTTGAGTGAGAAACAGCAGGTTTATGCGCTGGCCGACGTGACACATCTGCGTGACGTTTATCGCGAGCTGCGCAAGCAGGTCGACGCGACCGGACGCTGGGATTGGGTCGAGGACGAGCTTGGGGTTCTGCGCAGCATCGACACCTATGTCGTTCAGCCCGAGCAGGCCTGGGAACGGCTTAAGATGAAGATCAACCGGCCACGCGACCTGGCCGCACTGCAGCGGCTGGCGGCCTGGCGTGAGCGCCGGGCGCAGGAAAGCGACCAGCCACGCAGCCGAGTGCTTAAGGACGACATGCTGTTCGATCTGGCGATGCAGCGCCCGCTCACGCCCGATGCCTTTGAGAAGCTGCGTACGGTACCGCGCGGTTTTGGTCGCAGCAGTACCGCCGCTGAATTGATGACCCTGCTCAAGGAAGTGGAGGCCCTGCCCAAGAGCGAGCTGCCGGCGGTGGCGGAACGCTATCGCGGCCCCTCCCCTAAAGGCGCCGTCGGCGATCTGATCCGGGTGCTGCTGAAATCCGTAGCGGACGAGCATGGCGTCGCCGCTCGGATCATCGCTACCTCCGACGAGATCGACGCGCTGGTGCTGGACGACGAGGCCGATGTGCCGGCCCTCAAAGGCTGGCGGCGCAAGCTGTTCGGGGAGAAGGCGCTCGATATCAAGCATGGCCGCATCGGGCTTGTCGCCACGAGCAAGGGTGTGCGGGAAATCGTAGTCCGTCCCCGGGCGACCGCAGCCGAATAGCCTATTGCACGCGCACCCGTGAGGTCTTGAATTCGGTGAGGCCGACAAACTGCTCGAAGCGGTTGCGCAGATGTTCGGCATCGAGAAATGCCAAGTCGCGGGGCAAGACGAGTTGCAACTCTTCACCCTCGGCCGCCAGACTGATGCGCTGCAAGATTCCCGGCATTGCGGCGGTGATGGGGTAGGCAACACGAAACAAAGCGCCGATCAGGCGCGCCCGGGCCGTGCCCTCCGGCGAGGCTAGCCCCAGCAATGGCTGGTTGATGCCCTTGGTTTTTAGGCCGTTATAGCGCACGGCGATCACTGTCGCGAGAAAAGCGCGCCCGGGATGGTCCACACCGGTCAAGCCGCCAAAGGCTACGGCATCGATGCTTTGCGAGCCGCGATAATCCGGATGGGCGCGCCAGCCGATATCGGCCAGCAGGCAGGAAACGATCCGCAGCCGCTTCTCGGTTGCGCTTTCCTCAAGGCCGCTGAGGGCGAAGAACTGGTCGGTGAACTCGATCAGATCATTGGCATGCGACGGGGATCGCGAGCGCAGCACGGACAGCTCTTCGGCGCCCTGGATCAGCGGATCGAGTTCACGCTCGCGGCTGTCGAGCATGCCGAAAAGATAGCCCTCACGCACGCCAAGCGCCGAGAATACGACCTCAGAGAACTCGCCCGCCTTCAGCACCTCGCCGATAACAGCGGCGCCGAATGGCACGAGATCGCGCCGGGAGGAACTTGCATTTTCTGCGCCGGGATAGTGCTTGAGCGAACCATGCTCGACGATGTCGGTGCATAGTTTGATCATGTCCTGGGCGGGCACTTGGTAGTGCTGCACCATCTGCAGGGGATAGTCTCGCTGGACCTGGTGCAGCTTGGCTAGAGTTCGCCAGGTACCGCCGATAGCAGCAAAGCTGCCGCCGGGCATTTGCTTGACCAAGCCGGACTTCTTCAACCGATCACGCACCAGCGCTGCCGCCTTGGTGGGTGATCCGTCGCTGTCGTCCTGCAGCCGGATCACGCCCAGCTCGAAGGACTCGCCTTCCCGATCCACCCCATCGATGATACGCGAGAGCTCGAGGCTGCCGCCGCCCAGGTCGCCAACAATGCCGTCGAAATCGGGAATGCCGGCCACAACGCCAAGGCCGGCAAAATGCGCTTCCTGCTCGCCCGTCAAAACCTGCACGGGGCTGTCGATGATGGCGGTGACGGCGGCGACGAACTCTTCCCGGTTGGCCGCATCTCGCACGGCTGAGGTGGCCAGCACATAGACCTTGCCGACCCGCATCATGCGGGTCACGAGGGCAAAACGTTTGATGGCCTCGAGTGCTTGGGCGACGTTGGCGTCGGCAAGACGCCCCGACTTGGCAAGGCCGCGCCCCAAGGCGCAGGAAGCCTTCTCGTTATAAAGGGGCGTCAGAGCGCGGGCGTGACGTTCATAGACCACAAGCCGCACTGAGTTGGAGCCGATATCGAGCACGGCTACGGGCCGAGCACCCTTGATCCTTCCCTGTGCGGTAGGATCGGCATCTACGCCCCAGAACTGGTTCAATCGATATCCTCGTCGCCTTCTTCCCGCCCCGCTGTGCCGCGACCCGACAGCGACGGATTGGTCATGAAATAGTCGTGGGCATTGAAGGGTTCCTCCCCTTCTGCCACGCGCATGCGGTGCGAACTGCCATCCGGCAATACTTCCCAGCTCTGCTGGTTGTCGCGCATATAGGCAACGAGGATGCGGTCGACGATCTGCTTGTGCACGGTCTGGTTGAGGATCGGTACCATCACTTCCACCCGGCCATCGAGATTGCGCTGCATCAGGTCGGCCGAGGAGATGTAGACCATGGCACGCGAAGAGGGGATCGCCTCGCCATTGCCAAAGCAATATATGCGGCTGTGTTCGAGAAAGCGGCCGACCACCGACTTGACCCGGATGTTGTCCGAAAATCCCGGAATACTTGGTCGAAGGCAACAAATGCCCCGCACGATCAGATCGACCTTCACTCCAGTCTGGCTGGCGTCATAGAGGGCATCGATGATCTCGGGGTCCACCAATGAATTCATCTTCAGCAGAATGCTGGCAGGCTGACCCGCACGGGCGAACTCGACCTCGCGATTAATATTGTCGAGCAGGGTCTGTCTGAGATTGACCGGCGAAACCGCGATCGTTTCGAGCTCTGTTGGGCGCGCATAGCCGGTAATAAAGTTGAACACCCGCGCCACGTCCCGCGTCACGGCTGGGTCGATGGTGAAATAGCTCAGGTCCGTGTAAACCTTAGCGGTGATCGGATGGTAGTTGCCGGTGCCGATATGGCAGTAGCTGACCAGCTTACCCTTTTCACGCCGCACCACCTGGCTCATTTTGGCGTGGGTCTTGAGCTCGATAAAGCCGAAGACCACCTGGGCCCCTGCCCGCTCTAGGTCACGCGCCCAGCGGATATTGGCCTCTTCATCGAACCGAGCCTTGAGCTCGACGAGACACGTCACCGACTTGCCTGCCTCGGCTGCCATCACCAAGGCCTTGATGATCGGGCTATCGGCGGAGGTGCGATACAGCGTCTGCTTGATGGCTACGACTTCGGGGTCACGCGCGGCTTGCATGAGGAACTGCGCCACCACATCGAAGCTCTCGAACGGGTGGTGGACCAGAATGTCCTTGGCGCGAATAGCGGCGAAACTGTCGCCATTGTAGTCCCGGATGCGCTCGGGAAAGCGGGCCAGATAAGGGGTGAATTTGAGGTCCGGGCGGTTGATGTCGCAGATCTTGCGGGCATCGGCGAGCCCAAGGAAGCCCTGCACCTC
>JAQSXP010000177.1 GCA_029256605.1 Devosia sp.
TCGATCCCGGCGCGCTTCAGCTCGGGTGAGGACAACCTTTATTCCCTCGCCCTGGTGCAGGCGACGATCCTTTCGGCATTTCGCGATGGCGAGTGGGTCGAGATCGCCGAGGTGATGGATCGGGTTTGAACTTCTCGGTCATGCAACGAGAGGCTGGGTTGAACCGGCCCCGTAAGGGAGCGATATAGCAGGCACATCGTGCCAGTCAGGACCTCATCTTGGTTACGCTCATCGACAATTCGCTGCTTAAGCCCCGCCACCCGGAAAAGGAGCATCGGCCCGACAATGCCGTGCTGCGCAAGCCGGACTGGATTCGTGTGCGCGCGCCGGGCTCGCCGGTCTACAAGGAAACCCAGCAGATCGTGCGCGAGAATAATCTCGTCACCGTCTGCGAGGAGGCGGGCTGCCCCAATATCGGGGAGTGCTGGAGCAAGAAGCACGCGACCATGATGATCATGGGCGAGATGGCCGATGGTGGCGCGCGGCACTTTGCCGACGTGATCCTGGCGATCCGCGCCAGCAATCCGACCACCACGATCGAGATCCTGACGCCCGATTTTCTGCGCAAGGACGGGGCATTGGAGATTGTGGTTGCCGCCAAGCCGGATGTGTTCAACCACAATCTGGAGACCGTGCCCTCCAAGTACCTCAAAGTACGTCCGGGCGCGCGCTACTTCCACTCCATCCGCCTGCTGCAGAAGGTCAAGGAACTCGATCCCACCATGTTCACCAAGTCGGGGATCATGGTTGGGCTGGGTGAAGAGCGCAACGAAGTGCTTCAGCTGATGGACGATCTGCGTTCGGCTGACGTGGATTTCCTCACCATCGGACAGTATCTGCAGCCCACCAAGAAGCACTATCCACTACAGCGCTTCGTGACCCCCGAGGAGTTCAAGTCCTACGCGACCGTCGCCACCGCTAAGGGCTTCTCCCTCGTGTCCTCGAGCCCCTTGACTCGCTCGTCGCACCACGCTGGCGAGGATTTTGCGCGGCTGCGCACGGCACGGCTCCAGAAGCTCGGTTATTGATGAAACGTACTTTCGAGCGGCATGTGCCGCATCTGCCCCAACGCATGTTCGAGATCGTCGCCGATCTCGAACATTATCCCCGCTTTGTGCCCAATTGCCGCAACATGGCGGTGCAGCCGGACCCGGCCTCCCCCGCAGATACCAGGCTGGCGCGCATGACGCTGTCCTTCGGCCCGATCACGCAGGCCTATACCAGCCGCGTCAAGCTGGATCCGGAGGACCTGATGATCGATGTGAAGGCCGTGGACGGCCCGTTCAGCTATCTTGATAGCCGCTGGCGGTTCGAACCGGAAGGCGAGGGGACCCGTGTGCGGTTCGAGATCGATTTCAAGATCTCCAATCCCTTCATTGCGGCCGTGGCCGAGCCGGCCTTTGCGGCCAAGCAGGAAGAGATCATGCGCGCCTTTGGCGAGGAAGCGGATCGACGCTACGGGCTCTGAACATCCGCTAGCACCTGGAGCGCCAAGTCTAGCGCTGCATCGACGCTGGCGCGGCGAATGTCCTCGCGGCCCAGATCGCCGAAGCGGTGCTCGATCACCACGGTGGCCAGTTCCGAGGACATGGCGACATAAACCAGCCCAACCGGCTTTTTCTCGCTCCCGCCATCGGGGCCGGCAATTCCGGTGACAGACAGGGCATAGTCAGCCCGCGCGGTGTTGCGGGCGCCGTCCGCCATGGCGCGGGCGACCTGGTTGGAGACAGCCCCGTAGTCCCGGATCAGGCGGGGCTGCACATGGATCATGCGCGACTTGGCCGAGTTGGCATAGGTGATGAAGCCGCCGTAAAAAGCTGATGACGAGCCGGGAACATCGGTGATTGCTGCTCCAATCATTCCCCCGGTGCAGCTTTCGGCCGTGACGATGGTTTTACCTGCCTGCGTCAGGAGCGTAATCAGGCGCTCGGCGCGGCTGGGCTCGGTGATGAGGGTCATCAAGCCTCCCTCGGTAGTTCGATGCTGGCGCTGGCCATGGCGACCATTCCTTCCTCCCGCCCGATGAAACCGAGCCGTTCATTGGTCGTCGCCTTGATCGCGATTCTCGTGGTCGCAATTCCCAGCGCTTCCCCGATCACAGCTTGCATGGCGGGCACATGTTCGGCAATGCGCGGCCGCTCGCAAACAATAGTGACGTCCACGTTAACGATGCGACCCCGAGCTTTGTTCACGAGCTCGCCCGCGTGCTTGAGGAACACCACTGAGCCCAGCCCTTTCCAGCGCTCGTCGCTTGGCGGGAAGTGGATGCCGATATCGCCTTCACCAATAGCGCCCAGCAGCGCGTCGGTCAGCGCATGCAGGGCCACGTCCGCATCGGAGTGCCCCTTGAGCTTGGCCGTGTGAGGGATGCGCACGCCGCCCAGCCAGACGGCATCGCCCGGCTCGAAGGGATGTACGTCATAGCCGGTGCCGACGCGGGTTTCTGTGATCATCTCAGCTCCTGCCAGCAGGCGTTCGGCGTGCTGGAAATCGGTGGGGTGGGTAATCTTGATGTTGCTGTGAGACCCGGGCACCAAGCCCACACGTAGTCCCGCCCATTCGGCGATTTCGGCATCGTCGGTAAAGATGCGCCGGACCGTCGAGGCACGCATATGCGCCGAGAACAGCTGGGGAAAGCGAAAGCCCTGCGGGGTCTGAGCAGCAAAGAGGGTCGAGCGGTCTTCGGTTGCGGTTACCAAAGTGCCATCCGGCGCGCGCTTGATGGTGTCGGTAACGCCGACCGCGGGCAGTGCTCCATCCAGTTCGGCAAGCGCCGCAATCACCCCGGCTACCACGTCGTCGCTCACCAACGGGCGCGCAGCGTCCTGGATCAGGACCAGGTCGGGTCTGAGCGCAGCCAGGTGCTTGAGCCCCTCCAGCACCGATGCCTGCCGCGTCGCGCCGCCGGCCACGGGCGGCAGCAATTTGTCATGGGCGAGCTCGAGTGCGGCGAAACGTTCGGTGTGATCAGCATGGATCACTGGCAGCACATACTCGATCTCAGGCCGCCCCAAAAAGGCCTTGAGCGTGCGCGACAGCACCGCCTCGCCAGCCAGCATGCGGTACTGCTTGGGGTCGGATACGCCACCCGCTGCGGCGCGCTCGCCTTTCCCCGCAGCAACAACGATGACGGCAATCGACTTAGAACGCATGGGCAGGGAACCTGGGACAACAAACCGTCATACGAGGCTGGTCTAAACGCGCCGCAGCCATGCGGCAAGTGCAGGCACGCCTCTCCTCCAGTGCAGCGTTTGGCTGTTGCGTGATCGGCGGAATTGATTATTGTGCAGGCAAATTCCACGAAGTGAATAAATCCGGGGCAGTTGGTGAGTAAGTTTGCCTGCGCGTTGAGCATCGGAAAGCATCAGCTTCCGAACAATGCCTTGCTCGCTCCCATGGCGGGCATCACTGACCGCCCGTTCCGCACCATTGCTGAGCGTTTCGGCGCCGGCATGGTGGTTTCCGAGATGATCGCCAGCGCGGCCCTCACGACGGGGCACCACGACATGGTGCGTAAGCTCGGCAAACCAGCCGGCTCCTTGCCGCATATGGTGCAACTCGCCGGTTGCGAGGCCGAATGGATGGCTGCCGGCGCCCGGGCCGCCTATGAAGCCGGTGCCGATATCATCGACATCAATTTCGGCTGCCCGGCCAAACGGGTGACCAATGGCTATTCCGGCTCGGCGCTGATGCGCGTGCCCGATCAAGCCATTGCGCTGGTAGACGCTGTTGTGGCCGCCACTCCGCTGCCGGTGACGGTCAAGATGCGGCTGGGCTGGGACGACGACTCACTCAACGCACCCGAGATCGCCCGGAGGGCCGTGGACGCCGGGGCGCAGATGATCACCGTTCATGGCCGCACCCGGCAGCAGTTCTACAAAGGCCAGGCCCGCTGGGACCGGGTGCGCGCCGTGGTTGAAGCGGTATCTGTCCCCGTCGTCGTCAATGGCGATATCGTCGATTTCGCAACGGCTCGCGAGGCGCTCACCCTATCGAGGGCAGCAGCAGTGATGCTCGGCCGTGGCGCACAGGGCCGGCCCTGGGCGGTCGGTCAGATCGGCGCCCAACTTGCGGGCGAAGAGGCGCTGCCGGCACCCAGCGGTGCTGCATTGGCGGAGCTTGTGGCGGAGCACTACGAGGCGATTCTGCTCGAATATGGCACCGCGGTGGGCCTTCGCGCCGCGCGCAAGCATCTGGACTGGTATGCAGAAGCGGCCGGCATGGATTTGGACAAGCCGACCCGCACCGCGCTCCTCAACTGCGAATCGCCGCCAGAGGTACTCAGCATGATCTCTCGCCTTTATGCCGCCGATTGGAGGGCTGCCGCTTGAACGCGACGCTTGATGAGTTCCCGTCTACCGCTGTGCTGCAGGCGCTGCCGCAGCCCATCATCGTTTGCGCGGAAGATCGGCAGATCACCTTTGTCAATTATGCCGCCGAGGCGTTCTTCGGCGCTTCGCTGAGCGTCCTAACCCGACAAAAGCTCGACGACCTCATTGCCTTCGGGTCCCCAATCATCGGGCTCGTCGAAACCGTGGCCTCCCGCCGCGCGCCTATGACGGAGTACCGCGTGCGGGTTGGGTCATCCCGGTTTGGGGACGAGCGCATCGCCGATGTGTTTGCCAGTCCCATCTCCGACACCGACGGGCGCGTTGCGATCCTCATTCAGGAGCGCACTATGGCCGACAAGATCGACCGGCAAATGGTTTCGCGCGGGGCGGCACGGTCCGTCACCGGCCTTGCCTCCATGCTGGCGCACGAGATCAAGAACCCGCTTTCGGGCATCCGTGGCGCCGCCCAACTGCTCGAACAGTCCGTCCCGAGCGAGGAAGTCCCGCTGGCCCGGCTGATCCGGGAAGAAACTGATCGCATCGTGAACCTGATTGACCGCGTCGAGGTGTTTGGTGATGAGCGGCCGATGGAACGCGAAGCCATCAACATCCACGTCATCCTGGATCGGGTAAAGCTGCTGGCGCGCAATGGCGTTGCCCGAGGCATCGCCTTTTCGGAAGAGTATGATCCCTCGCTTCCGCCGGTTCTTGGTAATCGGGACCAGCTGATCCAGGTGTTCATCAATCTCGTCAAGAATGCCTC
>JAQSXP010000178.1 GCA_029256605.1 Devosia sp.
TCGGCAATGTCCTGGAAGGCTTGGGGCTCGCTCATGCTCCCTAACTAGGGTAGTGGCGGGCGCTTTTCCAGATGCAATGCGTTAGCTGCGGCCCGGGCGCGGGCGCGGCAGCGGCACGGCAGTCGGGAGGGACGGGGCGGCCGCAATGGTTGGGGGCGCCACGGGCTCGGAGGCGGCGAGGGCCCCCGAGAGAATTGCCTTGCCGCCAAGGCATTCAAGGCTGCTGCAGGTGATCTGCGCCATGCCCTCGGAAACAGCCTGCCGGCCGGCGGCGACGGCCGTGTCCGAGAGCTCGGAGCCCATGCGCGCGAGATCGGCCCCCGGCTTGATCACCATATAGGCCAGACACAGCCAGAACACTGAGCGCAGCAAGAACATCATGGTTTTCCGCATTTGCCCAAAGGGGCCTACCTCCGCGCGCCATTAAACCACAGCCGAAGTGATCGATAAGCTTTGATGCAAATGCTGCTTAACAGATTTCCCTTGCACACACCTTGTTTACGCTACCGGGAGAAAGCCGCCCCGGATCGGCGCCAAAGCCCCGCGTCAGACCGGTCATTTAAGGCGCTCTTAGCTCTTGGGTTGCAGGGTGCAGTCAGTATCCAAGCCAGTGGGCTCATGGCCCCGGCGCGGTGTCCCGGTACCCTTTCCCGGGACCTCAAGTGCGAGTGTAAGTATATGCGTAGCCTCTACTCTTTCGGCGCAAGCAAAGAGATGAGCCTGGCCGTTGCCGGATCCGGGCACCGCCCGGAAATGCTGCGCCGCAAGACCCTTGGCGACAATGCCCGCCTGCTGCTGCTGGCCTGCGCTCTGGCCATGCCCTTTGCCGTCTTCTGGCTGGTTGGCGGGCAGGCGCTGCCCTTCGTGGTGGCTGCGATCGGGCTTGGCATCGGCATGGCCACCCTGGCCTTTCATGCCAGCCGGCAATATGAGCAGGCCGCGGCCGGCCAGGTCTTCGGCATTCTGGGCACCGGCCTTGTCCTGACCCTGGTTGACCCGCAGCTGGCCGATGCCGGCCTTGCCATTGCGCTGATGGCGCCGGTTCATGCCTCGCTGCTGGCCCGTTCGCCCATGCGCAAGCTAAGCTGGCTGCTGCTCGCCGGCGTTCTGGCTTGCGCTGGTGTGGCGTCGTTTGCCGGCCTGGGTGGCGCCGAGGTTCCCGCGACCCTCCTGGGCGTTGTGTCCGGTCTTGCCTTCATCGTTTGCGCCGGCATGGTTGCCTATACCGCCCATCGCATCGGCGCGGCCTTCGAGGTCTATGACAAGGCCCAGGTCACGGCCTACCAGCACCTGATCGAGCATGTGCGCGATTCGGTGGTGCGCTTTTCGGCTGAAGGCGATGTGCTGCTGGCCTCGCGCTCTTCGGAAACCCTTTTTGGCTGCCGCCGCTATGAGCTGAGCGGAGCGTCGCTGAGCGAGCGCCTGCATGTGCTCGACCGGCCGATCTACCTGACCGCCTTTTCGGACGCCAACAAGGCCGGCAAGTCGCGCGTCGTGGAAGTGCGCATGCGCCAGGACGATCCCGTCGGGGGCACCAAGCTGCCGCGCTATATCTGGGTGGAAGCCAGCTTTTCGCCGGTGCGCGAGGATCTGCCAACCGAGGGCGGCTATGAAGTTGTGGCGCTGTTCCGCGACATTACGGCGCGCAAGGACAATGAAGCGGCCATGCGCGAAGCCCAGCGCATCGCCGAGGAAGCCTCCACTGCCAAGTCGCGCTTCCTCGCCACGATCGGCCACGAGCTGCGCACGCCGCTCAACGCCGTGGTCGGCTTTTCCGAAATGATGACCAGCGGCATTGGTGGCGAGCTGTCGCCCTCCCATCGCGAATATGCCGGTCTTATCCACCAGGGTGCGCGGCATCTGCTCGAAGTGGTGCGCATGCTGCTCGACATGAGCAAGCTCGAGGCGGGCAAGTTCGAACTGCAGACCGAGGCCTTCCCGGCCGCCGATATGGTCCAGCCCTGCCTGCAAATGGTGGAAGGCTCGGCCCGCCAGCGCGGCATCAAGATTGTCGCCGATATTGCGCCCAAGCTGCCCGCCCTCGTGGCCGATGAACGCGCCTGCCGGCAGATCCTGCTCAACCTGCTGTCCAATGCGATCAAGTTCAGCCATGACGGCGGCACGGTGACGGTTTCGCTCAAGCGCCAGGGCCAGTGCCTCAATCTTTCGGTCACCGATACCGGCGTGGGCATGGCGCCCGAAGCGCTGGACCGGCTGGGCGAGGCGTTCTTCCAGGCCCATGAAGGGCTGGCGCGCCGCTACGAAGGCACGGGGCTGGGGCTTTCCATCGTCAAGGGGCTCGTCGAGCTGCATGACGGTACGCTGCGCGCCCTTTCGGAAATTGGGGCGGGGACAACCGTTACCGTCTTGCTGCCGGTAAACGGTCCGGCAATAAAGGTAGAGGACACTCCCGCCGTAACGCCCCTCCATCGTGAGCCGGTCTCTTCCCCAATCAGTTCATGGCAAGACGAAAAAAGAAAAGCGCAATGACGGCAACGACCATCTCGCGCCTGCCACTCCAGGCGGGCAGCGCCGTGGCGACCAGTTTGGGTCGCGCGGGGCTCTGGACTCTTTCACGCTATATGCGCGCTCCCCTGGCCTCGACAGGCCTGCTGGCGCTGGTGACCCTGACGGCGCTCGCGGCCAGCAACGCGCTTTATTTCCAGACCAAGCACCATCCCGCCCCCTTCTTTGGCGAAGCGGGTGCCGAACCCATGCCCATCCCGGTGCCGGTGGCCGCGCGGCCCGAACCGCAGCTGCAGGCCAGCCCCGAATCGGTGCCCCAGACCACGGGAACCGTGTCCCCGGCCCAAGCCCAGCCCCAGGCTGTGGCCGCGCCGGCCGTGCCCGACCAGCCGGTGGGCAATGCCGAAGTGTTCGAGCTGCAAAAGCGGCTCGTCGAGCTCAAGCTCTTTGATGGCACGGTGGATGGCTATTACGGGCCGCGCACGGCGCGCGCGATTCGCGCTTTCGAGGAGCGCAACGGGATGACCCCGACTGGGGCCATGACCCGCGCGGTGATCGAGGCGATTCTGAGCTCCGACAGCAATGGCATGGCGCCAAGGGTGCAGCCGGCAGCACAGGTGCAGCCCGCGCCGGCGCCTGTGGCCGTCGCGCCTGTGCAGGTTGCTGCTGCCGCCCAGCCCCAGCCGCAAACCGGCCTGCCGCCGCTGGCACCCCCGGCGCCTGCTACCCGCATGGCCGACCCGGTGGTGAGCGCTGCCGCGCAAAGCCTTGATTCGATAGTCGCCGCCGTGGATGGCAGCAGCGCACCTGCCGCTCCACCCGTTGCAACACCCGCACCAGCCCAGGTGGTTGCGGCAGCGCCCGTGCAGGCACCGCCGGCCCAGCCCATGCCCGAGCCCATCCACGTGGCTTCGCTCGAAGATGTCGCTCCGCCCGCACAAAACCCGTTGGCCGCGAGCGACACGGCCGACCAGGTGATGGCAGCCACGAGCCTGCCGCCCGCCAACAACAAGCAGCTGGTGAGCGACATCCAGCGCGGGCTGGCGAGCCTTGGGTTCTTCCATGCGCCCATCGACGGGCATCCGGGCGCCGAAACCGCCAAGGCGATCCGGGAGTTCGAGAACTTCCACAATTACCGCGTGACCGGCCAGGTCAATCCGGACCTGCTCGGCCTGCTGCAAGAAGCGGGTGCGTCGATCTAAGTGGGTCCGTTGCGCAGCGATCTATGGTGTGGAGCCTTTGTGCGCCGGCACAATGATCTGGGCCATATCTGCGTGGTGTCGCGCAGGGGCGATCCGATCGCGGGCCAGGTGTTCATCGAAGTCGATCATCTCGATGGCACCGGCTCGCTGTTTACCCCTGCGCCCATGGCCAGCCGCCGCGACGATGCGGGGCTGGCGTTCCAGCGCCGGTTCAGCCGGGTGGAGCCGGCCAAGATCCGAGAGCGCATTGCCCAGGAAGCCCGGTTCGACCCCGATCTGTGGGTGCTCAGCCTTGATCTGCGCGGCGACGATCCCGGGATCGAGATCGTCCCCTAGCTGGCGCGCTTGATGCCGAGGCGGGCAGCGCTTTGCACCGCTCCCGCGACGGCCGAGCTGTGGCTGGCGGGCAAGGCGCGGCGCTGCGATTGCGCCTGGTATTGCGGCTGGTTGAGCTCGAGCAGGTTCACTTCCCCGCGCCAGGCACTCATCAGATAGGCCATGGCGTCGGCCGGAACGGCGCTGAACAGCGTGGCAAAATCGGCCAGTGCCTGCGAGCGGTCGCTGTCGTGGCTCGTCGCATGGATCAGCACTTTGAGCCCCTCATAGGCCGAGCAGCCAAAGGCCCGCAGGACCACAAAGAGCGAGGCGCCGGTGGTGTCATGGGCGATCTGGCCGCAGCGCACTTCATCGAGCCCGGTGATCTGGCTGAGGAGGCGCGTGACCTCCGGGCGGCGATTTTCGGAAAAGAGCTTCATCAGCGCCCGGGTCAGCTCGTTATTGGCGACCGAAATCTGCTCGATGGTCTTTTTGATCGGCGCGGCCGGGGTCGGGCGATTGGCAAAGGAGTGGATGACCTTGAGGCGATCATCGTCGGACAGGTCAAAAAAGGCGGGGGCGAGGAGGCCCGCGTCGAAATCATCACGCTGCGCGAGAATGCGCGCGACCACATGGTCCATCTGCGCCGAACGGGCGAGGGCGCTGAGATAAGCGCCGCGCGGCACGATAGCGGGATTGGCGGCAAGCGCACGGTAGACCTTGCGGGAATTGAGGC
>JAQSXP010000179.1 GCA_029256605.1 Devosia sp.
CCGGCTGCAGCAGATCGCCAACCGCCTCGAAGTGCTCGAAGGCTATATCATTGCCTATCTCAACCTCGACGAGGTGATCCGCATCATCCGCGAGGAGGACGATGCCAAGGCCTCGTTGATGGCGACTTTCTCGCTCACCGACAACCAGGCCGAAGCTATCCTCAACATGCGCCTGCGCTCCCTGCGCAAGCTCGAAGAACTCGAGCTCCGTCAGGAGCACAAGAACCTGTCGGCTGAAAAGGGCCGCCTGGAAGCGCTGCTCGCCTCCGACAAGCGCCAATGGGGCGAAATCGCCAAGCAGGTCGAAGCGCTTAAAAAGGCTTACCCCTTGTTTGCCGAGGACGGCTCGCCCCATCCGCTCGGCGCTCGCCGCTCCATCCATGGCGTTGCGCCCAACGCGGACAATGCCGAGATCGCCACCGCTTTTATCGAGCGCGAGCCGATCACCGTGGTCCTCTCCGAAAAAGGCTGGATCCGCAGCCTTAAGGGGCATGACGCAGCCATCGACGAAAAGGGCTTCAAGGCCGGCGACCGCCTCAAGCTCGCCTTCAATGCCGAGACCACCGACAAGCTCCTGATGCTGACCACCGGCGGCAAGGTTTATACCCTCTCGGGTGACAAGCTGCCGGGCGGGCGCGGCCAGGGTGAGCCGGTGCGCATCATGGTGGATATGGATGAGGATCAGGACATCGTGTCCCTCTTCGTGCATCGCCCCGGCGCCAAGCGCATCATTGCCGCTTCCAACGGCTATGGCTTTGTGGTGGGTGAGGACGAGATGATCGCCAATACCCGCAAGGGCAAGCAGATCCTCAATGTCACCGCCCCCGATGAAGCGCGCCTCCTTGTGCCCTGCGAGGGCGACCGCGTTGCCGTGATCGGGCAGAACCGCAAGCTCCTCGTCTTCCCCCTGAGCCAGCTCGCCACCATGAACCGCGGCCGCGGCGTGCGCCTGCAGCGCTACAAGGATGGCGGCATTTCCGATCTGAAATGCTTCTTCATCGCCGATGGTTTGACCTGGACCGATAGTTCCGGGCGCACCTTCACCAAGCCTGCCGAAGAGCTGACGGACTGGCTGGGCGACCGTGCCGCCGCCGGTCGCCAGCCCCCCAATGGCTTTCCCCGCAACAACAGGTTTGTCGGCTAACCCCGACCCGCAGCACAGGCCCGGCCATGATCCGCCATTGCGTCTTCTTCCGCTTCCGCCCCGAAGTCCCCCAGGATGAGCGCGATGCCATCTATGCCGGGCTTAATGCGCTGGTCGGCCGCCTCCCGGGCCTGCTGTCCGCCCAGTTCGGCCCCAATGCCTCGCCCGAAGGATTGGGGCAGGGCTTCAATGATGGTTTCATCATGGATTTCGCCGATACGGCGGCGCGCGATCATTACCTGGTCGACCCCGACCACGCGCAAGCCGGCGCCCGCCTCGTTGCCGCCCTCCAGGGCGGCCGTGACGGCCTCATCGTCTTTGATCTGGAGATGAACTGAGGCCTAAGCCGCTTCCTCGAGCCGGCACCAGCCCAGCGTGCCTCTTTGCACTTCGAGCGGCTGGAACTGCGCCTTGTAGGCCATCTTGGGCGAGTTCTTCACCCAATAGCCCAGATACACATAATCGAGCCCGGCGGCCCGCACCTGGGCGATATGATCAAGGATCAGGAAGGTGCCCATGCTGCGATGGGCCAGGTCTGGATCGTAAAAGCTGTAGACCATCGAGAGCCCATCGGGCATCACATCGGTCAGCGCCACTGCCACCAGCGGCATATCCGGGTGGTTGCGCAGCCGGTATTCCACGAGCACCGATTGCACGGGCGTGTCCTCGACCATGTATTCATAGTCGACAAAGCTCATCTGCGTCATGCCGCCCCCGGCATGGCGGGAATCGAGATAGCGCTTGAAGAGGTCGTACTGCTCGGATGTCGCCGTGGTCGGGCGCACTTCAATCGCGAGGTCATCATTGTTGCGCAGCACCCGCCGGAAGCGCTTGGACGGCTCGAAGGCGTCGGCCACGATCCGCACCGATTGGCAGGCGCAGCAATTCTCGCAGGCGGGGCGATAGATCAGGTTCTGGCTGCGCCGAAACCCGTTCTCGCTGAGCAGGTGATGCAGGCTCGCTGCCCGCCGACCCGACAGATGGGTAAAGAGCTTGCGCTCCTGCTTGCCGGGCAAATACGGGCACGGCATCGCTGCGGTCAAAAAGAGCTGGGTCGTTTCTGGTGTCTGGTCGGTCAACGCGGGACCTTTAGCTGCCAAGACGGGAACTGTAATCCGCTCCCGTCCGCCCTGCAATCGTTCAATATGCTTGGTTCATGCGCGCGCGCTGCATCCGCCAGTGCCGCTCCATGGGGGAGCGACGCAGCATCAGCGTGCCGGTCAACAAATCGTGGATCATCTGCCGGCGCGGCGTGAACAGCGCAAACAGCAACGACACGGGCCAGGAGATCCAGACCGTGACCCAGAACACCGCGGCATGCAGGATCGCCATCCCGCCATTGAGCGGCTGCCCGCGCGCCGGCGTCAGCACCAGATCCATCATCTGCATGCCAACGGTCGCCCGCCGGGCCGAACCCAGAGTGGCGGCATAATAAAGGATGACGGAGAGCGGCACGACCAGCGCCAGGGCGCCCCAGGCAAGCCCGAAGGTCAGGAACCCGGCGATCAGCCCAACAAAGCTCAACAACAGGACGATAAAGCCCATGATGACGAGGTCGATCAGATAAGCCGACACGCGCCGGGTGAAGAGGCCCTGGAACAGTTCCGGGGCCGTCACGGGATCGGGCAGGGCAGGGGCGGCGGAGTAAGTTTGGTTCATGACCGATAAATCGTCATGGCCGCGCCCCTGTGCAAGACCTTTGGCTCAAGGAATGCGCAGGCGGGAGCGCTTACTCGCCCAGCGCCCGCGCCACTTCCAGCGCATAATAGGTCAAAACGCCATTGGCGCCCGCGCGCTTGAAGCCATGGAGGCTCTCGAGGATCGCCGCGCCCCGGTCGATTGCGCCCGCCGCGGCGGCCATCTCGATCATCGCGTATTCCCCGCTCACCTGATAGGCATAGATGGGGATGTTGAAGCTGTCCTTGGCCCGCCGGATGATGTCGAGATAGGGCATGCCCGGCTTGACCATCACGCTGTCAGCGCCCTCGGCAATGTCCTGCTCGATCTCGCGCAGCGCCTCGTCCGAATTGGCGTAATCCATCTGATAGGTCAGCTTGTCGCCCTTGAGCCGGCTGCCCGAACCCACGGCTTCCCGGAAGGGCCCGTAAAAGCACGAGGCATATTTGGCGGAGTAAGCCATGATCTGGGTGTCGTCGAACCCTTCGGCATCGAGCACCTGCCGGATCGCGCCCACGCGCCCGTCCATCATGTCGGAGGGCGCAATGATGTCGGCCCCGGCCTGCACCTGCACCAGCGCCGAGCGGATCATCACGGCAATGGTCTCGTCATTGAGCACCTTACCGTCTTGCACCAGGCCGTCCTGGCCGTCGCTGGAATATTCATCCAGCGCCACATCGGCGATCAGACCAATCTCGGGCACCGCGCTCTTGATGGCGCTCAGCGCCTGGCACATCAGATTGCCCGAGTTATAGGCCTCTTCGGCCCCTTCGCTGCGCAAATGGTCGGGCGTATTGGGGAACAGCGCCAGCGCCGGAATGCCCGCGTCCCGCGCTTCGCGCGCTGCCGCCACGCAGAGATCGACGCTCAGGCGCTCGACCCCCGGCATGGTCTCGATGCTCGAGCGCTCATTGCTGCCTTCGATCACGAACAGGGGCCAGATCAGGTCGGCCGGCGTCAGCACGGATTCCCGCACCATCGCCCGGCTCCACGCCGCTTGCCGGGACCGGCGCAACCGCCGCCCGCCCAGGAACTCCATATCGTGCTTTTGCCAATACTCGGCCATCACTAAAACTCCATTCCATTCATATCCATAGCAGCGCCCGCGCTCCCCCGGAAGACATTGCCTTGTTCAGTGCTTTGCCGAAGGTTAGAACAGGCGCCATGGATTTCAACGCCCGCTCCACCGCCCTTTATGTCCGCATCATTGCCCTGGTGAGCCTCTTGCTCGGCCTCAACGACGCCGCGCGCCTGCTCGGCGTGCAGCTGGGCGCGCAAAGCCCGTTCGAGGTTTTGGGGGTCACCGGCTTTGTATACCTCGCCATCTTTGCCGGCGCCCGGCTGTTTGCCGCAGTGGGCCTCTGGATCAAGGCGAGCTGGGGCGCAGTGCTCCTCGTGGGCGCGACCGCGCTCGAGCTCGTCCTCTACCTGCTCGGCAATCCCGATGTGCAGATGTCGGCGCCCGGCTTTGCCGTGCGCCTCTTCCTCGTCGCCGCCATTATCGTGCTCTTTGCGCTCAACTGGCGCCACCGCCGCGCCCAGGCCGCCGACTAACCACCGCTCTTATCCACACGCTCCCGATAGCGCTGGTCTTGCCATGCTGTCGCGCCAATGGGGCGCGAGCCTCATCCATGTATCGCCGCCCCCTTATGGAGCTTTCCGATGGATGATCTCTGGCAGATCGAGCGCCGCCTTTGGCTGGACGGCGTCGCCGCCTATCGCACCCATATGGGCAGCCAGTGCCTGATGGCCTTTGGCCCGATAGGCGCCATGACCAACGCCGATATTCTCGCTAACCTCGAGCACGCCCCGCGCTGGTCGAGCGTCGCCTTCACCAAGCAAACCGCGCTCGAGCCGCGCAGCGACACCG
>JAQSXP010000180.1 GCA_029256605.1 Devosia sp.
CATGTGGTGGATCTCCAACAATGCGCACGGCGCCTATATGGCCCGCGGCGTGCATGGCCAGTCCATCTATGTCGATCCCGAGGCGCGGATGGTAATCGCGCGTTTCAGTTCCCATCCCCAGACCAGCAACGCCGCCAATGATCCGACGAGCCTGCCGGCCTTCGAGGCGCTCGGCAATTACTTTGCTGACAAGGCCCCCTGAACCATCGGCCGAGTGTTGGGGATGGCTCAGCGCAAGGGGCCATCCCGCTCGAACTCGGCCCAGCCGATCAGCTGTGGCCGCCCTTCTCCCTCGCTCTGGAGGGAGGGTGTGGCCTGCGCCTGTTTTTCGGCGCGCTTGAGCTTGTTTTTCCAGGCTGCCTGCCGCCGGTTTTCGGCCGCCCGTTCGGCGTCCTCCTCACGCCAGTTCACGACCATGTCGCGATCGAGCAGGTCTTCGACCTGGCGGGGATCGAAGACGTGAAAGGTGATTTTTTTGGCTCTCCCGGCGAGCTTTACCGTGCGGGTGCCCGCACTTGGGAGCCGCCCATCCTTGAGCCAGCGATGGCGTTCGGTAGTGGAGATCGTCAGGATATCCTCGATTTCGCGCGGGATCACCGGCAGGCTCTCGATCCCGACCAGTGCCTGGGTGACCACAGCGGCCGCGGCCGCAAACTGATCCTCGGCCTCTGGGGGCAGCTTCAGCACCAAAAGCCCCGCTTCAAGATCGAGCGCCTTTTTCAGCGGCTTGGGTAGGCGGGCGCGAATTTCGAGCACAATGCCCTTGGCCCGCACGAAGGAGCCCAAAGTGGCGGCACTGGGCAGCGGCCATTCCTGGCGGAGCCAGTTGTCGGTGTTAGTCTCGATCTTGCGCTTGGGCATACCCCTTTATTAGGTACTGCCGGACCCAGCTTCAAGGATGGCTACCCTCGCCATGTCCGGCGAGGGGAAGGAGTTTTACTTGTCGAACATGCCCTTTGGCGCTTCACCCTTCAGGAACGGTTCGATGAAGGCATGAAGCAGGTCCGCCTGCCCGATCAGCGCCGTGTGCGATGTCGCCGGCAACACAGCGAGGCGTGAGGCGGGCAGGGGCTTGCCCAGATCACCCATAGCCCCGCCACCCAGCAGGCGGAACATGGCCACCGAGTGCTCAAGCATCACCACATCGGCATCCCCGGTGATGAGGAGCACCGGGTGCTCGAGCGCTTTAACATCCTCCTCCCAGGCCATGGGTTCATGCTCGAGTGCAATCATGCGCTCCACGAATGGACGGAAGGCTTCCGGGTTGGGGGCGAGCTTTTTCCACTCGTCTTCCATTGGAGTGCCCACGAACATCTCGGGCACCATTGTCGGGATCATGGCGTGATATTCCGGCTGCGCCCCCGCCATGTCATAGGACACCGAAGCGGCCACCAGCTGGTCGACCTTGTGCGGATGGCGGATCGCTAGTTGCAGGGCGGCGGCCGCACCCATGGAATAGCCGAACACATCGGCCTTTTCGAGCGCTACCGTGTCCATGAAGGCGGCAACATCGTCCGCGAGGTTGGGATAGGTCACTGGGCGCTCGATGTCGTTGGTGCGCCCATGCCCCTGCAGCTCCAGCGCATAAACCTTGTGGGTTTTGGCGAGCATCGGGATAATTTCTCCCATGGCGGGGATATTCATGTAGGCGCCGTGCAGCACGACAAGGGGTTCACCTTCGCCTGACACCTCGTAGTAAAGGCGCATGCCATTCACCTCGGCGTAATCGCCGACCGGCACTTCCTGAGCATGGGCGGTGGCGCCCACCAAAAGCAGCGCTGCAACCGTGATGGCTCGGATCATTTCGTGGCTCCTCATCTCGCCTGACGACTATGGCTCCCCGATCGACGTTCCGCCAAGCGTGTGGCCGACAACAGGATCCCAAAAGCGAGCAGAAACATCCTCGACTGGTTTACCACCGCAAAAAAGCGACCATGTGCAGCGGGCAAAATGCACCACATCGCCTGGTTTTCGGTTATCAAGGCGCCACCACACCCAAACGACGTCGATAGGAACGCCCGTGAAGAATGAAAGAGACAGTTTTGCCAAGCGCCGGGAAACAGCGCTAGACGCCAAAAAGCAACTGCTCGAACGCATCAAGTCTGCGCCCAAGCCGGACCAGGCCGAACTCGACCGCAAGCGCGCCGAAAAGGAAGCCGCTGCGGCAGCCCGTGAGGCGCGCGCGGCCGAAAAGGAGCGTCTCAAGCAAGCCGAAGCCGAGCGCAAGGCCGCTGAGGAAGCCGCAGCAGCGCAGGCTCAGGCTGAGGCGCTTCAGCTTAACCAAGCCGATGCTGCGACCATTGCCGCCGCCAAGGAAGCAGAAGCGGCTGAGCGCAAGGCCGAACGCGACCGGCGTTATGCAGCGCGCAAGGCCCGCCAGCGCTGAGCGGCCTAAATCGGCCCCTCAGGATCGGGGATGCGCGTGGCGCATCCTCGCCCCGCCCGTGGCGGCATGAAAGATAGGATCGGATTGCCGCTAAGCTTGCGCCACGATTAACTCAAAGCGGCTTGGTCATCTTAGCGGTTCATTGCCGGGCCGCACCCGAGACAAGATATCCCTAAGATGTTCGGCGAGCCCTCGCGGCTCGATGGCAAGGATATCACCCATGCTCTCGCTGGTTCTTCCCGTTCGCAACTGGCCCACCGAACGGGTCGAGGCCTGCATCGAGAGCTTTATCGCCCTCGACTCCCCCATCCTGAACGAAATCCTCGTGATCGACTTTGGCTCGGCCGAGCCCATCGTTCTTCGTGAAGACATTTCTCCTCTCGCCCGGGTCGTCCGGCTCGAAGCGGGCATCTGGAGCTATGCGGAGGCCACCAATGCCGGCGTCCTGCTGGCCGCCAATGACATCATTGCCAAGGCTGACTCCGACATGCTGATTTCACGAAACAGCAAGGACGAGCTCGAGCGGCTCGCCGCCGAAGCTGCGGCAGGGCGACTGGGAGTGGGGATTGCGCAGGCAACCGATCTGCACCAGAGCTATTCCGTTGCTGACGCCCTTGCCCTCGTACTGCAGGGTAAGCGTCCCACCGGCCGGGTGCGCGCCAAATGGGGGCAGGGCGGGCTGGTAGTTTTCTCCCGCGCCACCTGGGAGGAGATCGGCGGCGCCGATTCCCGCTTCACCGGCTGGGGCCACGAGGATAACGACTTTGCCGAGCGGGTGCGTCGCTCGGGCCACAGCTTGCACTGGGCCGATCCGCAGGCGCTGCAGATCTTTCATGTCTGGCACCCGCCCTCAGCGGCCGCCAGCGGCATCCTCAAGCCGCGCGAAACCAATCAGAAAATCGCCCATAGCGACAAGAGCGTACTGCGCTCAATCCTGTTTCCTCATTCCAACTTCAACGAACTGGCGTCCCCGCAGATTCTCAAGCACACAACGCCGATCGTGACGCTGGGCATTGCAACCACGGAGCGCCCCAGCCATTTGCGCATGATCCGCGAGGCCATCGACAGCTTCCGCGGCCAGATCGGCGAGGACTTCGAGATCCTCGTCGTCGACAATGGCTCGAGCCCGGAAGCAGTGGAGGCGCTCCGGCTTTCCCTCGGCAAGATCGCCTGGGCCACGGGGCTCTTGCGCCTTGAATCCACCCCTGTCGCCTCAATCCCCGGAGCGCGCAACCTCATCACCCAAGGGGCCCGGGGTCGCTATATCTGCGTTGTGGATGACGACGACATCGCCCTGCCCAACCGACTGGGAGACCACTTGCGCAACTTCGAGCGAAATGGGCAGCTGCATGGCTCGCATGGCGGTTGGATCGATTTTGACGAAAGCACGGGCGTCATCGAGCGCAACAGCGGCAAGCAACGCACCGCGGCCACTTTGCTGCGTGGGACCGGCAAGATTACCGCCCATCCAGCCAGCTTTTACCGCAGGGATGTGCTGCGGGCGCTGCCTTATGACGAGGCATTTTCGTTAGGGTCGGATTTGGATTTGGCTTTGCGGATGGGGGTGATGGGGTTTGAGATTGGGCATACCGGCACGTTTGTGACGTTGCGGCGCTATCATTCCACCAATGTGACAATTACCGGAACGGCGCGGCAAGCATCCAATGGTCAAACCGCGCGGACAAGGGCGCTGGCGAGCTATGGCTGGAACAAGAATGAAGGATTAGTGCAGAAATCCAAGGAGAGCGATAACGAGCTTTACTGTCGTAATCAGCTTTCCATTGACTCATTGGCGGAGTTGCTGCCCCCATATGTGGGGCAGTGGCAGGTTTTTGTGCCGATCTCTGCTTTCACGGGAGACATGGTCTCGCCTTTGGGTGCCGAGGGGTCGGGGCAACAGCAGTCGCTGCAGGAAAACCGGTCAAACGGGCGGTTCAAGGTCAATAGTGAACTACTGGAGGCAGTATTCGGGGTCTCCCCGGGTGACCTGTGCACGCGGCGAGCAGGTCTAAATCAGCCGATTTACTATCGATCAACTCCCGTACGCGGTCTCAAGCGGGCGCGCCGGCTCAAGGGCGAGATCGAGGCTTTGCTCCATATTCCCTGCTATCTGAGCTCGGTGCGGCAGGGGGAGATCGACCGTGAAGTGCCGTTCAGCTGGAAGGACATGGCCGTCAAGGCCGGCGAACGGGTGCTGCGATCCGACGACTTCGATGATCTCTCCGCCCTGATGGCCTGCCTCAACATGGTCAATGGCCGCTCGGCCATGGGGCAAACCCTGCAGGTGGT
>JAQSXP010000181.1 GCA_029256605.1 Devosia sp.
GCCGTTGAGCTTGATGGAGATGGTGTCCTCCGGCAAGCCTTCATGGCCATAGCGCTTGGCAACGGCACCCGACAGCATGGCGCCGGCCGAGCGGTCGCGCGAGCGGATCGGCAGCTCGATTTGCACGGCCTTGCCGTGCTCGAGAGCTGGCTGGGCCAGTTCGACCAGCTTGCGATCGAGCACGGCTTCAAGGTGGTGGTCCTGCCGTTCGGATTGGAACAGCGTGTCGCCACCCAGCGGCTCGGGCTTGAACAGGAGGCGAGACAGGTCGACGCCTTCACTCTTCCAGTGCTCGGGCATGGGCTTTTGCACAATGAGGTCGGAGCGGCCGACCAACTCGTTTAGTGTACGGGCGCCCAGCTGTGCCATTAGGCCGCGCAGTTCTTCGGCGATGAAGAAGAAGTAGTTGATGACGTGCTCAGGCGTGCCCTTGAAGCGCTTGCGCAACACGGGATCCTGCGTGGCAACGCCAACCGGGCAGGTGTTGAGATGGCACTTGCGCATCATGATGCAGCCAGCGGCGATCAGTGGTGCGGTCGAAAAGCCGAACTCGTCGGCACCCAGCAGGGCACCCACTAGCACATCGCGGCCGGTCTTGAGGCCGCCATCGACCTGCAGCTTGACGCGGGCGCGCAAGCGGTTGAGCACCAGGGTCTGGTGGGTTTCCGCGAGGCCGATCTCCCACGGACCGCCGGCATGCTTGAGCGAAGTCAGTGGGGACGCGCCGGTGCCGCCATCATAGCCCGAGATGGTGATGTGGTCTGCGCGCGCCTTGGCAACGCCGGCGGCCACGGTGCCGACGCCGACTTCCGAGACGAGCTTGACCGAGATATCGGCGGTCTCATTGACGTTCTTGAGATCGTAGATCAGCTGCGCCAGATCTTCGATCGAATAGATGTCGTGGTGCGGCGGGGGCGAAATCAGCCCGACGCCAGGGGTCGAGTGGCGCGTCTTGGCGACGATCCAGTCCACCTTATGGCCAGGCAACTGGCCGCCTTCGCCGGGCTTGGCACCCTGCGCCACCTTGATCTGGAGCTGGTCGGCATTGACCAGATATTCGGTGGTGACACCGAAGCGGCCGGATGCAACCTGCTTGATTGCCGAGCGCAGCGGGTTGGACGAGCCATCCTGGAGCGGCTTGTAACGGTCGGGCTCTTCGCCGCCTTCGCCCGTGTTGGACTTGCCGCCGATGCGGTTCATGGCGATGGCAAGCGTGGTATGGGCTTCGCGGCTGATCGAGCCAAAGCTCATTGCGCCGGTGACGAAGCGCTTGACCAGATCGACGGCTGGCTCGACTTCCTCAAGCGCGACGGCGGGGCCGAGAGGCTTGAAGTCGAGGAGATGGCGAATGGCAAGATAGCCGTTCTCGGCCGTGTTCACGCGCTGCGCGAAGCTGTTGTAACGGTCCTGGGCCGTTTCGGGGCTGTCTTCGCGGGTGCGCACGGCATGCTGCAGATCGGCCACCACATCGGGCGACCAGGCATGCTTTTCACCCCGGATGCGGTACATATATTCCCCGCCCACATCGAGCGACTTTTGCAGCACGATGTCGTCGCCGAAGGCGCCGGCATGGCGGCGGACGGTTTCCTCGGCGATCTCGAGCAGACCCACGCCTTCGATCGTCGTGGCGGTGCCAAAGAAGAAGCGCTTGACGAACTCGCTGCTGAGGCCCACGGCGTCAAAAATCTGGGCGCCGCAATAGCTTTGATAGGTCGAGATGCCCATCTTGCTCATGACCTTGAGCAGGCCCTTACCGACGCTCTTGATGTAGCGGTAAACCACTTCATGGGCATCGACTTCGGCCGGGAACTCGCCTTCGGCATGCAGGGCCGCCAGCGCTTCGAAGGCCAGATAGGGGTTGATGGCTTCGGCGCCATAGCCAGCCAGCATGGCGAAGTGGTGCATTTCGCGCGCTTCGCCGGTCTCCACCACGAGCCCGGAAGAGGTGCGCAGACCCTTGCGGATCAGGTGATGGTGCACAGCAGCGGTGGCCAGCAGTGCCGGAATGGCGATGCGTTCGGCCGAAACCAAGCGGTCCGAGAGGATGATGATGTTGAATTCGCCCCGCACCGCGGTTTCGGCAGCCTCGCAGATGGTGGCGAGCGCCGCTTCCATGCCCGCCGCGCCCTCAGCGGCCGGGTAGGTGATATCGAGGGTCTGGGTGCGGAACTCGTTGTCGGCCATGTCGCCAATGGCGCGGATCTTTTCGAGATCCTCATTGGTCAAAATGGGTTGACGCACTTCGAGGCGCTTGTGATGCGACGCCCCTTCAAGATCGAACAAGTTCGGCCGCGGCCCGATGAACGAGACGAGGCTCATCACCGATTCCTCGCGGATCGGATCGATGGGCGGGTTGGTGACCTGGGCGAAGTTCTGCTTGAAATAGGTATAAAGCAGCTTGCTCTTGTCGGACAACGCCGAGATCGGCGTGTCGGTGCCCATGGAGCCAACGGCTTCCTGCCCGGTCGTGGCCATCGGAGTCATCAACAGCTTGATGTCTTCCTGCGTGTAGCCAAAGGCCTGCATGCGGTCGAGCAGCGACTCCGAGGTGGTCGGCGCCTTGGGCTGGGTTTCGGGCAGGTCTTCGAGCACGATCTGGGTGCGGGCGAGCCAGGCCGAATAGGGATTGCGGACGGCAAGGCTCTGCTTGATCTCGTCATCAGAGATGATGCGACCTTCTTCAAGGTCGATCAGCAGCATGCGGCCGGGCTGCAGGCGCCAGCGCTCGACCACATCTTCCTCGGGGATGTCGAGCACACCCGATTCGGAGGCCAGTACGACATGACCTTCCTTGGTGACGAGATAGCGAGCGGGGCGCAAGCCGTTGCGGTCCAGCGTTGCCACGACATAGCGTCCATCGGACAGCGACATGGCGGCAGGGCCGTCCCAGGGCTCCATCAGGGCAGCATGGTATTCGTAAAAGGCGCGGCGGGTGTCGTCCATCAGCGGGTTGCCGGCCCAGGCTTCAGGGATCAGCATCATGGCCGCATGGGGCAGCGAATAGCCGCCGCGCACGAGGAATTCGAGCGCGTTATCGAAGCAGGCGGTATCGGACTGGCCCTCATAGGAGATGGGCCAGATCTTGGTGATGTCTTCGCCAAACAGGGGCGACGACACTGAGGCCTGGCGCGCCGCCATCCAGTTGACGTTGCCCCGGATGGTGTTGATCTCACCATTATGGGTGGTCATGCGATAGGGATGCGCCAGCTTCCAGGAGGGGAAGGTATTGGTGGAAAAGCGCTGGTGCACCAGGGCAATGGCGGACTCGAAGTCCTCGTCATGCAGATCTGGATAGAAGGCCTTAAGCTGGTAGGCGAGGAACATGCCCTTGTAGACAATGGTGCGCGCCGACATGGAGACGACGTAAAAGCCGTTGTCGGTGTCGCTTTCGGGGATCTCGCGATAAACCGTGTTGGAGATCACCTTGCGCACGATCAGGAGCTTGCGCTCGAATTCATCGATGGTCAGGCCGACCGGGCGGCCGATCACCATCTGCTCGATGATGGGCTGGGTCGCGATAACCCCGGCCGAAAGGGCAGAGTTGTCGAAGGGCACAAGGCGCTCGCCGAGCAGGGTCAGCCCTTCGCTCGCGAGGCAAGCCCGCACCGTCTGGGCGCAGCGATCCCGAAGGGCAGGATCGTTGGGATAAAACAGCATGGCCACCGCGTAGAACTGCTTTTCGGGCAGGGGGAACGGCAGGACCTTGCTGAAAAAAGCATGGGGCGTTTGCACCAGAATGCCCGCGCCGTCGCCCATCAGCGGATCTGCACCCACCGCGCCGCGGTGTTCGAGGTTCTCGAGGATATCGAGACCCTTTTCGACCACTTCGTGGCTGGGCTTGTTCTTGATATTGGCGATCATGCCGATGCCGCAGGCATCGTGCTCATTGGCCGGATCGTAAAGACCCTGGGCGGCTGGGCGGCCGGTGTTGAGAGCGACAGGGCGACCATTCTCGATCAGAGTTTTACGAGTGCTGGCTGGGCTCGTGACGGGAGAAGTGGGTCCGTTCCGGTGGAGTGCCATGGTCGTATCCTTGCTCTGTCGGCCCAAGCGGGCATGTCGCTATGTCGTGTGCATCCTGAGTGTGCCGGCGGACCGGCGGGGCGGATGCGTTGTCGTCCTCTGGTGGGCGCGTTGCTCGAGCGGGTCGTACGGGGTAGGGCTCGGAGGAGCAATTACGTCCATGCGTGGGAGCGGCGCTGCATCCAAATGGCCGCTCATTCGGGCTACGAGAGGTGCCTGAACATCAGTTCGGCCTCTCGGAATTATCCCCGCCCATCCGTTTCCGCTAATAGCATAGCGGGCCAGCCGGATCGGCGTGCGTGCTGGCCGGGGAGACCGGGGCGACGCGTCAGATAGGACAGACGTGCTGCCCTATCGCGGTCACAATTGCATAAATCGAAACCAAGGGTCAAGCGGGATATGAGCCACTTCCTGCGGGCAAGTAGGAAATTGCCAACTTAGCGATAGGAAAGCAGGATTTTTGCGCGTAGGCTCCCGAAATTTGGGGAGCCGCACCAGCTTGGAGCCTAGGAAGAGCTATTCAAGATGCGATTTGAGGAACCAGAGGTCCTTGTCGAGCTCGCGTGAAAAGGCGGTCAGGATATCGGCTGAGGTCGGATCCCCAGCTTCTTCGACCGTGTCGATATCTTCCCGAATCTGGTTGGCGAGCTGGGTGGGATAGGCAGGGAGGCTCGTGGAAGCGGCAACCACCTGGCTGGTGCCCAGCGCAATGCCATCGAGTTGAGCCACCCGCTCGGCAATCACGTCCGTATGGGTGTCGATGGCAGGCCGGAACGGGTCGAGCATTTCGTGCACTGCAATGAACTGCTGGCCCTTCAAATTCCAGTGGGCCTGCTTGGTCAGCAGCGCCAGATCAATGGAATCGGCGAGGCGGGCATTGAGCAGCTCGATCACGGCCGACTTGGAGTTGGACTTCAATTCTACCGAAGGGATGGCCATGGGTTTTTGTCCT
>JAQSXP010000182.1 GCA_029256605.1 Devosia sp.
GGCGACCGAGACGATGTCGTAGCCCCGATCCTTGATCTGGTTGTCCAGATAGGGCTGGTGCTGGAACGAATTGGCATCCAGTTCACCCGAGGCCAGGGCTTCGTTGGGCACGACGTAGTCGGAGAATTCGGTGATCTCGAGTTCGATGCCCTTGGGGGCCAGCACTTCCTGAACTGCTTCGAGGATCTGGGCGTGCGGCCCCGGCGTGACGCCGATCTTGTAGGTTTCGGCAAAGGCTGGCGCAGCTGCAAGCGTCAGGGCAAGCGCCAGGGCAGGCAGGAAGGTCTTGGTCATAGAGGCATCCTTGTTGAAAGTCAGAAGCGGGCGCGCTTGTCGAGGCGACGCGCGAGGAAGTCGCCAAGGCTTTGCACGCCCTGGACGAGAACAATCAGCACCAGCACCACCACGAGCATGACGTCGGGCATGAAGCGCTGGTAGCCAAAGCGAATGCCGAGATCTCCGAGGCCGCCGCCACCCACAGCTCCGACCATGGCTGAGTAGCCGATCAGGCTGACGACGGTGAGCGTGAGGGCCGAGACGATGGCCGGCAACGCCTCGGGCAACAGCACTTTTTGCACGATCTGGAGCGGCGTGGCGCCCATGGCGCGGGCGGCCTCGATCAAGCCCTGATCAACCCCGCGAATGGCCGCTTCGATGACGCGGGCAATAAAGGGCGCGGCAGCAATGGTCAGCGGCACGATGGCGGCGCTGGTGCCAATGGAGGTGCCGGCAATCAGCCGCGTCAGGGGAACGATGGCAACCACGAGGATGATGAAGGGAGTGGAACGGGCGGCGTTGACCACAAGGCCGATCGCATTGTTGATCGCGGGGGCGGCAAAGAGTTCGCCCCGCCGGCTGGTGGCGAGAAACACCCCGAGCGGCAGGCCGATCAGCGTGCCGATCAGCCCCGCCACGCCGACCATGTAAAGGGTCTGGCCAATCGAGGAGACCAGCAGCTTGAGGATTTGGGGGGAGAAAACTTCAGGCCACATAGCCAAGCACCTCCACATCGAGACCCAGCTTTTGGGCCGCTTCGCTGAGGGCCGCAACCTGGGTGGGGACGGCGGGGACGCCCACGATCAAGGTACCATAGGGTTGCCCTGCGATATGATCGACCTTGGCCTGGATGATGCCCAGGTCGAGGTTCAGCTGCCGGGTCAGTACGGAGAGAAATGGCTGAGCCGCGTCTCCGCCGGTGAAAGTCAGGCGCACCAGTGCCTGCGACGCGCCAGCGGGGTCTGAGGCAAGTTTGCCGGCAAGATGGGCCGGCAGGTCGGTGCCGGTGATGCTGGCAACGAAGTTGCGCGTCGTGGCGTGTTGCGGGCGGGTGAAGAGGTCAAAGGTCGTGCGCTCTTCGACGATCCGGCCGCCATCGATCACCGCCACCCGATCGGCGACCGACTTGATGACCGACATCTCATGGGTGATCAGCAGCACGGTCAGGGACAGTTCGGCATTGATGCGGCGCAGCAGCGCCAGGATCTGCTCGGTGGTTTCGGGGTCGAGCGCCGAAGTCGCTTCGTCCGACAGCAGCACTTTGGGATTGGTGGCGAGGGCGCGGGCAATGCCGACACGCTGCTTTTGACCGCCCGATAGCTCGGCGGGATAGCGCCGCGCCTTGTCGGCCAAACCCACAAGCTCGAGCAGGGGGGTGATCCGCGACTTGATCTCGGACGAGGGCACGCCGGCAATCTCGAGCGGCAGCGCGATGTTGTCGTAGGCGGTGCGCCGCGCCAGCAGGTTGAAATGCTGGAAGATCATGCCGATGGAGCGGCGCTGCTCGCGCAGCGCATGTTCGGGCAGGGCGGAGATCTCGACGCCGTCCACGACAACCTGTCCGCGGCTTGGGCGTTCGAGCCCGTTGACCAGCCGGATCAAGGTGGATTTGCCGGCCCCGGAGCGCCCGATCACCCCAAGGATCGAGCCTTTGGGCACTTCAAGCGTGATGGCTTCCAGAGCACTGACGGCGCCGCCGCCGGAGCGTGCCGGATAGGTCTTTTCGACATCGCGCAGCGCAATGAGGGGTGGTGCGTTGTCGGCCGCGGTTGGGGCGGGAATGGGGTGTAGATGAAGGTTCACTGTGTATCCTGATAATCAGGGCGTAGATAACCGTCTCGGCCCCGGGGAGTCGAGCCAAGGCTTGCCTCGCATCGAAGCGCCGGGAAAACTTCGTTGGCGTAAAGCACGCAATCTTAGTTGGTCATTTCGGGAGCCGTGTCCAGCGCTTGTGCATGCCCCGGCCAAAGGGCCGCGCCAAGGCGCTCCGGCTGAGCTGGCGGGACGGCGCTCTGTGGTTGCCCTGAACGGCGAGGAGGGATGCAAGCGGCGTTCTGATGCTCGACCAAGTGCGGGCACAAGCTGCCGAATTGCTGCTGATGCCAAGCGGGCATTGGTGATACTCGCTGCGCTGCGGGCAGTGGGGCTTTGCCGCTGGCTCAGGGCTGCGGCGCCGGCACGATCTGCCGGCTCATGACTCTGGTGCGGGACGCAGGATCCACTTCAAGCCGAGAGCCCTGCGGTCGGCATTCACGGTGTGATGGCGACCTTGAGGACGCCATCGCGCTGATGGCTGAAGAGGTCGTAGGCCTCAACGATGTCATCGAGCCGGAAGCGGTGGGTGACGAGTGGCGTGAGGTCGGCGCGCTTGAAGGCGATGACATCCATGAGCCTGGCCATCCGCTCCTTGCCGCCGGGGCAAAGCGTAGTGACGATGCTTTGATTGCCCAGCCCAGCCGCAAAGGCATCCAGCGGTATGGTCAGGTCGGTGGAATAAACCCCGAGCGAAGACAAGGTCCCGCCGGGGCGCAGGCTGCGCAGCGCCCCTTCGAAGGTTTGCTGCCGACCCAGCGCCTCGATCGCCACATCGACCCCGCGGCCATCGGTAAGCCGCATGATTTCTTCGGCGGGATTGACCTTGCTGAAGTCCACGATGTCGTCAGCGCCCAGGCGTCGGGCAATCTCCTGGCGTGCCGGCACACTTTCCACGGCGATGATGCGGGTCGCCCCCATCAGCTTGGCGCCCACGGTTGCGCAAAGACCGATCGGCCCCTGGGCAAAAACGGCGACGGTGTCACCGATCCGCACTTTGCCGCTTTCGGCGCCCGAAAAGCCGGTCGACATGATGTCGGGGCACATCAGCACCTGTTCGTCGCTGAGATGATCGGGGATGGGCGCCAGGTTGACCATGGCGTCGGGCACCAGCAGATATTCGGCCTGGGCGCCATCGATCGTATTGCCAAAGCGCCACCCGCCCATGGCCTTGAAGCCGTGCTTGGTATCGGGCCCGTCCTGCGAAAGACAGCCGCACAGACAGGCCATGGAATGGCCGGACGGAGTGATAGCGCCGGCGATCACGCGCTGGCCCTCACTGAAACCCTGCACGGCCGAACCGAGCTTTTCGATGATGCCGACCGGCTCATGGCCGATGGTCAGCCCCTTGGCGACGGGATATTCCCCCTTGAGGATGTGCACGTCCGTGCCGCAGATGGTGGTCATGGTGATGCGGATCAGGGCGTCGAGCGGGCCGACATCGGGAACGGGCTTGGACTCAAGCTCGATACGCCCCGGCTCAACAAAGATCGCCGCCTTCATCTGCGCGGGCTGAGCTTTGCGGGATGGCGCGGCACCGGTGGATGGGCTGGTGCTCATCGTAACATCGTCGCCCATGGCACTTCTCCTCTTGAGGTGCCTTACGATAACGCGGAGCGGCAGTACGGCGCTTGACCGGCGTCAATTTGCCAAGCGTTTCCCCAAGTCGAGTTTTCCAGGAAACTGGGGGTGCATTGGGATGGAATGATCTGGGGCAGTAGCCAGAGCGGTCGCCACCATCGGCGCGTTTCGGCGACCCGCAACTGTGTAGAGGCGGGTTCGCCAGCTTTTCGCCGAGGCGAGGTTTAGGCCCAGTAGGTCTTGAGCGTCGTCGGGGTGTGCATGTTGCCGTAAAGATAGGCCCAGAACTCGGCGCGGCGTTCGGGCGGGACTGTCTTCCAGACCTCGTGCACCGCCATGTCACCGCACCAATAAGCGTAGACGAAGGGGGCCCGCAGCTTATGGCGGAGAAAGGCCAGGCGCGAGCGTGCTGTCACCGGGTCCTGGAAGCCGCCTTTGGCGATGATCGGCACGATTTCGTCGAGGCTTTTGCCCTCGGCATGCATCATCCAGGCCGCGTTGCAACGCAAGGCGCCCCGCAGGCGCTGCAGGGCGACGCCCAACTCGTCCTCTGGCCCCTCAATCCAATCGAGAAAGAACATGCCGTTATCGGCAATGCCTTCAAACAAGGCGCTGCTGGCGGAACTTGTGACTACCTGGGCGCCGTCGAGCGGCATGGTGCCTTGCGCGACATATTGCTCGCGCAGTGCCAGGTGCACGAGGTGACCCGGAAAGACTTCGTGCGTTGCGAGGTGCTTGAGCGCAAAGCGAGTATACGGGAAATCGAGGTTCATCAGCACCTTGCGCGAGGGGTAATCGCAATAGGCGGAGAACGGCACGGCGGAAACGCCCACCGGCTCCATCCACTGATCGGCCATGGGGTACATGGTGGCGCTCACCCGCTCGCGGGCCTCGACGGTCAGAGCGCGCATCGTATCGAGCACCTGATCAACCGGCACACGCACAGTTTCTTCAAACCGGGCCAGATCGTCGGCCAGCGCGCCGCCGACATAGCCGAG
>JAQSXP010000183.1 GCA_029256605.1 Devosia sp.
CCGGCGACCGAGCAGAAAATATAGAACAGCAGATCGCGCCAGCTGCGCGTCTGGCGTAGCGCCATGCCGGCAAAGATCGCAAACACCAGCAGGTCGGAGAGATTGCGCAGGACAGCATAAACATAGCCGGTGGGGTCGCGCTGCCCGCTCACGCGCGCGGTTTCCAGCAGGTCCTGCAGGTAAAGCCAGCTGCCGCGCCAGAACAACTCGACAAAGGCCATCGCCACCGCGATCAGCCCGAGCGCCAGCGCCGCCCAGCGCCATTGCTGGCGATCGATCAGCATGAAGATGAGGAAGGCGAGGGCAACCGGCGCATAGGTGATCTTGAGATAGATCAGCAGCAGGACAAGGATCGCGGCCGTGCCGGCATCGAGCCAAAGACCCGCCCGCGTCTGCTGACGCGGGCGCAGATACATCACTGCCAGCAGCGCCAGGGCCACCCAGCCGATGCGGTTGTAATACATGGCAAAGGTGATGGAGGAGAGCGAGTCCCCCAGATTGATCGGCGCCGCCAGCACCAAGACGAGAAAAGCGCCCAGCGCCAGCGCGAGGAAGGGCCGCAGCCGGCCGACCAGCACATGCACCAGCAAGGGCACGAACAGCATGATCACCAGCGCCATACCGACTGGAAGGGCCCCGCCCAATTGCCCCGAGATCCAAAGCCCCGCCGCCGGAATGTAATAAGCCAGCAGTCCGAGCGCCGTGTGGAAATCGCGATTGGGCACTTGCCCCCAGGCGATCCGGTGCGCTCCATCGAGAAACAGCAGCAGGTCGTTGACATAGGCCGAGGTGACCGTTCGCCCCGGCAATGCCAGCAGCAGCGCGCAGAGCAGCGACAAACCGGCGATCAGAGCGCCAGTGGTCCGGGCGCTCATCACGGCACGAGCGGGGCAGGGGCGGCGGCAGCTGCTGGGATGCCGGTATCCGCCGGGTTGCGGTGGAATACGCGCCAGTTGGCGGTTTGCGCCACCGGGGAATAATGCTCGGTCACATAGGGCAGGTAGAGCTGGCCGATGGGCCCGCTTCCGCCGGCGCTGGTGCGCTCCATCACCACATCCGCATCGCCAAACAGCTCGGCCGGCGCGGGGTGATGGACCTGGTTCAGCGTCACATTCCAGCGCAGATCAAGCTTGTCACCCACCGAAGGCGGCAGATCCAGCGCCAGGGAAAAGGGGTTCGGCGTATTGAGCACCTGAACATTCTGCGCTGGCTCCGGCAGGCTTTGCAGCGCCGCCAGCCCATCGGTGATGGTGCCGACATACCAGGTGCTGCCGTTGAAATCGCCAGTGGTCCAGAGATTGGCCAGCCGCACGCCCTCGAGCCGCGGAATCGGCAATGCCTGACCGCCATTGACCACGGCGGTGCCGTCATGCAGCAGCAGCGCGAGCGAGCAATGCACGATCGTGGGCAGGAGAAGGGCGGCAAAGTAGAGCTTGACCCCGGGCGGGTTAACGACGGCTCCAACCGGCCGGGGGCCGCGCGCTGCCATGCTGCGCAACAGATATTGCGCGGCCACGGCCGCCCCGGCATGCAGGGTCAGGATACCCCAGCGCTGCTCGTTCTGGTTGATCAGCCAATAGCCTGCCACTGCGCAGAACAGGAAAAACAGCGCATCGCGCCAGTTGAACCGGCGCCAGAACAGCAGGCCCACCAAGAGCCCGAACAGCAAGTAATCGGCCAGATTTCCCAGCAGCAGATCGATCTTGCTCCCGGGCGTGCCGCGCCACCAGCCGCCGGTTTCGAACGCCATCAGCACATCGCGCGCATTGCTGGCGGAGCCGTGCCAGACCAGTTCGATCAACCCGCCGGCCAGCAGCACCACGACCAACGCGCCGCCGGCCCAGCGCCAGCGCCCGGTGATCAGCATCAGCAACAAGGATGCGCCGCCAACCATGCCGTAGGTGGCACGGCTGTAGACCATCACCAGCACGAGGACGCTGGCGCAGGCGATATCGAGCGCCAGCCCGCGGCCGCTATTGTCCCGCGGCTCCACATACATCACCAGCAGCAGCGCCAGGCACACCCAGCCGATGCGGTTATAGAAAAACAGGAAGGAAAGCGCAGTCACGCCTTCGCCCAGATGCATGGGCACGGCCAGCACCAACAGCAAAAAGGCGGCGAAAGGCAGGGCCAGCGCGACGTGCAGGCGCGAAGTCAGCACATGCGCCGCGATCCCCGCCACCACGACCAGCAGCAGGGCCATGCCCAGCGGCAGGGCGGCGCCATAGCTGCCGCTCAGCGCCAAGCCGAGCGCGGGCAGGTAATAAACCAGCGGTCCGAGGGCGGAATGAAAGTCGTGGTTGGGCACTTGCCCCCAAGCGATGCGATGGGCGCCATCAAGGATCGAGAACAGATCCTCGAGCCCGCGCGTGGCGATGGTTTCCCCCGGCAGGGCCAGCAGCAGCGCCAGCACCACGCCTAGCCCAAAGATCAGCAGTGCCGGCGCGCGCGAACCGCTGCGCTCCCGTTCAAGCACACCCCGCGAATGGGTTGCCGCCGACGCCATGCTAGAGCCGGAGCTTCTTGAACACCGGCTCGGGAATGGCCGTGATGATCATCATCACATAGCGCCACATCCAGCGCACATAGATCACGTCGCGCGGCCGCGCGCCGTCGGCCGCAGCCAGAATGGCGTCACCCACCTCTTTGGGCTCGGCGGTCAGCGCCGGTGGCAGCTTCATCCCCGCTGTCATCCGCGTGCGCACGAAACCCGGCTTGACCGTCACGACCCGCACGCCGGTTTGCGACAGCCGGTTGCGCAGGCCCGAAAGAAAGGCGCTGAACCCGGCCTTGGCGGCACCATAAACATAGTTGGAGCCGCGACCGCGGTCGCCGGCCACCGAGCTCACGCCCACAATCGTGCCCGAGCCGCGCGCCTCGAACTTTTGTGCCAGCAAGCCCAACAGCAGTGCCGGACCCTCGAAATTGGTCCGCAAAACCACGGCGGCATGATCGAGATCGCTCTGGGCCCGCTCCTGCTCGCCCATTTCCCCAACCACGCACACCACGGTGTCAGGCAAGGCCGGGAGACCCGCAATGAAGCCTTCAAAGCTCGCGGTGTCCGTGACATCAAGCGCATGCAGGGAGACCGTGCCACCGCTGCGCGCCGCCAAGTCCGCGCGGTTGCGCTCGGCGCTCGCCACATTGCGGGCGGTCAACAGCACGGTCCAGCCCTGCGCGGCATAGGCGCCCGCCGTCGCATGGCCGATATCGGAAGTAGCGCCGATCAGAAGAAGCGTCTTGGACATTCGCCTATATACCTAGCCTGCTGGAAAGACGGGATTGCAACCGGCCCTCGGCTCCCACCGCGCGCCGCACCTGCCGGAACTCGTCCAGACGCGGGTAACCCGCCTCGAAGGTTGCGCGCGACTGGCGTGCATCCTTGGTGAGATAAAGCCGACCACCGGCACGCACCACGATAGCATCGATCTCGTCGAGAAGGGTGAAGATCTCGTCGGTGACGCGCACATCCAGCGCCAGCGTGTAGCCCGGCATGGGGAAGGACAGCGGACCGGTGCCATCCCCGAGCTTTTTGAGCACGGCGAGGAACGATGCCTTGCCGGAGCGCGAGAACCGCTCGAGGATTTCGCTGAGCACGGCATGGGCATTGTCGGGCGGCACCACGCATTGATGCTGCAGGAAGCCCCGCCGCCCGTAGATGCGGTTCCACTGGTCAACGCCGTCCAGGGGAAAGAAATAGGGATTGAAGTGCACCAGCGCCTGTTCGGTGCGCGAGCCGGCGCGGAAATACACTTCGTTGAAGGCCCGCACCGAGGCGCGGTTCAGGGTCCAGCTGGGCAGCTCGAGCGGCACGCCTAATTTGGCCCGCGGGGCTGGCGCCAACACCCCACGCTCCGATTGGGCTGCGGCCAACTGGTCGCGGGTGGCATGCTCCCCGACATAAACCAGCGAGCGGCCCAAGGCCGAGCCGCCGGCGATGCAGTCGATCCATGCCACCGAATAGGTGGCTTCGCTCGAGGCATCGAGCGCCGCCAATGCCGCGCTAAGGTCGGGGGCCACCACGGTGCGCTGGTCGATCCAGGCCGTCTCGATGGGACGCAGCGTCATCGTCGCTTGCGCGATAATGCCCGTCAGCCCCATGCCCCCGATGGTTGCGTAAAACAGCTCGCTATTGTCCGTGCGCGAACAATGCACCACCTCCCCTCCGGGCACGACGAGGTCGAGACTGTGCAGATAAGCACCAAAGCCGCCATCACGATGGTGGTTCTTGCCGTGAATATCGGAGGCAATCATGCCGCCCACCGTGACGAGCTTGGTGCCGGGCACCACGGGCGGGAAAAAACCGCGCGGCACGAAAGTGTCGAGAATATCGGACAGCAGCACCCCGGCCTCAACGGTGAGATTGCCGCTCACCGGATCAAAGGCGGTCATGCGGTTAAGGCTGCGACCGAGCACGGTCAGGGCTTCGCCCATCGCCGCATCGCCATAGGCACGCCCATTGCCGCGCGCCACGAGGCCCGCACCGTCCCTCATCAGGCCCGCGAGATCCTCGGGGCTGCTGGCGGCGACAACACGGCCTTCATGGCTTGGATAGCGTCCCCAGCCGTCCAGCCGCATCAGCGTGCCTCCGTGCGGAACACAAAGCGCCGGTCGAGCCAATATTTGGCG
>JAQSXP010000184.1 GCA_029256605.1 Devosia sp.
AACGGCGGAACACTGCCTCCGCCATCGCGATAGGCCTGCACCAGCAGGTCGTGCAGATCGCGTGGCCGCGCCTCGGCCAACCCGATCTGGTGGGTGCCTTGCGGCCAGGCGGGCGGCGGGGGCGAGCCCCAAAGCGTTGCCCGCATGCGCACAAAGCCGGTCATGGCTTATTCGGCGGCCGCGGTCACCGGGGCGAGACCACCGGCCTTCTCGATGAAGCCGATGATGCGATCGAGGCTTTCGCGGCGCAACAGGTCGGTGAACACATAGGGGCGACCCTCGCGCACCTTTTGCGTATCGCTTTCCATAACCGCCAGATCGGCACGTACATGCTCGGCCAGATCTGTATGGGTGATCACCAGCAGGTCGGAGCGCGAAATGGCGGGGCCGCCCTTGCGCGGGATTTTTTCGCCCTGCGCCACCGAGATCACATAGATGGTCAGGTCAGCCAGATCGGGCGAGAAGGTCGCAGCCAGATTGTCACCGCCGCTTTCGATCAGGACAATGTCGAGATCGGGGAACTTGCGGTTGAGTGCGTCGATGGCCGCAAGGTTCAGCGAGGCATCTTCGCGGATCGCCGTATGCGGACACCCGCCGGTTTCCACCCCGACAATGCGGTCCTCCGAGATCGCCTGCACCCGGGCGAGGATCAGCGCGTCCTCCTGGGTGTAGATGTCGTTGGTCACCACCGCCATTGAATAGCGCTCACGCATGGCCTTGAGCAGCATTTCACACAAGGTCGTCTTGCCCGAACCAACCGGGCCGCCGATGCCGATGCGCAGGGGACCATTGAGCGACTTCATAGGAGCCTCAAAAGAACGAGTACGAGAAAGCCAATGCCGATGAACAGGCATAGGGGAGAATAAACCCGCCGGTCGTTGAACCGGAAGCTGGGCTCGGGCGTCCGCTCGGCCCAGCGCGCAGTATAGCCCAGAGCGCCGCGCGCCAAGAACGGGATTGCGCAAAGCGCGCCCACCAGCGTCAGCGTGGCCCCGCCGCTGTCGTGATCGGCGAGAGCCAGGGCCACGATGCCGGCGGCAAGGGTGCCAATGGCAACGGCCAGCGAGACGAGCCGCGACGGCATCCGAGTGACCCCGGGCGTCCCGATCACGGTTTGCGCCAGCAACTGTTCGTTCCGGATCGGCCAGGTGGCGCCGAATGACCACAGCAGATGGGCAAAGGACGCCGCCAGCAGAGGAATGAACATCAGGGCGGCGATCAGCATGCTCATGAGCGGAAGATTCTCGTGTGAAGGGCCTCATGCGCCATTTGCGCGATATCGGCTGCATAGGCAATGCCTCCGATATCCTCGAGACCCGCAGTTCCGCAGGCTGCAGCCGCCTCCGCCACGGCCGACTCCATCGCGGCCATGATGCGCAAGCCATCGGTCTGGCCGATGGGTACAAGGCGCACGGCCACCGAAACCTGGCCATGCACGGCCGCAGTGATAAAGGCGAGGAGTGTCGTGATCAGCGCAATGCCGTGGCGGCCGGCAATCGCGCCAATGGCGATGGGGTAGGGGCACTGCTCGGACAGTGCCGGCATGCCGGTATTCGACCAAGCAGCAGCGGCCGCTACAAAGGCGGTGCCGGTGGTGAGGGTTTCGGCGTGCCGTTCGCGCGCCGGTGTGAGAGCGAGGCAGAGGTCAGCCAGTTCCGCCACGGCGGCAGCGTCAACGGCCGCGCGGTGGGCCGCAGCGAGTAAAATGGCGTCGGTCCGCAAGCCGCCATGGTGCAGGGTTCCCTCGATCCAGTCCTGGGTGGTGCTGCGATCATGCACGACCCTGGTCTGGATGGCGGTTTCGAGACCCGCCGACCAGGCAAAGGCCCCGACGGGAAACGCGGGCGAAAGCCAGGTCAGCAGCTTTTGCAGGTCACCGTCGCTCATCGCTGCAGCAGGGCATGCCCGGCTTCGCCGTGGCTGTGATAAGCGCCGTGTTCAGCAAAGAACGGCTCGGAGATATTGGCGATGCGGGCCCCCAAGCCTTCCAGCATGATCTTGAGTACATGATCGCGTTTGATCAGGATGCGGTCGGCCTCCAACTGCGCCGAAGTGTGGCGATTGCCAATATGCCAGGCGAGCCGCACCAGATGGGCCGGGTTGTCGGCTCGCACTTCATAGAGCAGCTCGTCAGCGGCGACGATCCCGGCCAAGCGCCCGTCTTCGAGCAGCAGCGCGCCGCCATGCTCAAGCGTCAGGGTTTGGGGGAAATCCACCATCACCTCGGTGCCGCCGCGCAGGGTCAAAAGCTTGCGCCGCAAGCGCCGCTCGTCATGGGCGAGGGTGATGACATCAAAGGCTTCCCCACGGCCATGGCCGGGGGGCAGGTGGTCGGAGACGCGCAGCATGGATTCACTCGGTTGCCGAGCCGAAGCTCAGGGGGTGTTGTCGACTTCGCTACAGGTGTTGATCGGGTCCACGTCCTCACCCTCGGTGATGTCGATCAGCGTGGCGTCGACCCCCTTGGTGGACCAGACATATTGCCCGGCGGCATACCGCACGCCAGAGGCCGAAAGCACAGCCGCCATCACCAGAGGTTCGGTTTGGTCGGGCACGGGCAGGATGGCGAGAAAGTTGGGTGCGGCGTTGATATATTGCACCGTGATCGGATCACCCACTTCGCAGTCGTAAACCACGACATGGCGCTGCAGGTCGGTGCTGCCGTCAGCCCCAATCGTGATGGACATGCCGGTTTGCGCCCCGAGCGCCGGCACCACCGCACTGCCCAGCAGCGCCGCTACCACCAGAAATCGTCTCATGCTCGTTTCTCCTCTCCGTTGCGCCCCTGCACGCCGGGCAAGCTCGCATGGGCAAGCGGCAGAATTGGGGTCGGCTCCAGCTCTCCTCAGAACAGGAAATAGCGCTGCGCCATGGGCAGCACCGTTGCGGGCTCGCAGGTCAGCAAGTCCCCATCGGCGCGCACTTCATAGGTTTCGGGATCGACGTCGATCAAGGGCGTTGCCGTGTTGTGGATCATGGCCGCCTTGCCGATGCCGCCACGGGTATTGGTGACCGGCAGCAATTGCTTGTCGACTCCCAACTTGCCGCGCAAGCCGTCGTCAAAGGCAGCCTGCGAGATGAAGGTGACCGAGGAGTTGGTCACCAGCTTGCCGAAGGCGGCGAACATGGGCCGGTAATGCATGGGCTGAGGCGTCGGGATCGAGGCATTGGGATCGCCCATCGGCGCCGCGGCAATGGAGCCGCCCAGCAGCACCATTTCGGGCTTCACGCCGAAAAAGGCGGGGCTCCAGAGCACGAGGTCGGCGCGCTTGCCCACTTCGATCGAGCCGATATGCTGGCTCATGCCGTGGGCGATGGCTGGGTTGATCGTGTATTTGGCGATGTAGCGCTTGACGCGGAAATTGTCATTGCTGCCAGTTTCTTGCGGCAATTGCCCGCGCTGGCGCTTCATCTTGTCGGCAGTCTGCCAGCACCGGATCAGCACCTCGCCGACCCGCCCCATCGCCTGGCTGTCCGAAGAAATGATCGAGAGCGCGCCCATGTCGTGCAGGATGTCTTCGGCTGCGATGGTTTCCTTGCGGATGCGCGACTCGGCAAAAGCCACATCTTCGGGAATGTTCCCGTCGAGGTGGTGGCACACCATGAGCATATCGAGATGCTCGGCGATGGTGTTGACCGTATAGGGGCGGGTGGGATTGGTGGAGGAGGGGATCACATTGGGCAGCCCCGCCACCTTGAGGATATCGGGCGCGTGTCCACCGCCAGCGCCTTCAGTGTGGAAGGCGTGGATAGTGCGGCCCTTGAAGGCGCCGATCGTGTCTTCCACAAAGCCGGATTCATTAAGCGTATCGGTGTGGATCATCACCTGCACGTCGTAGTCGTCGGCGACCGACAGGCAGTTGTCGATGGCGGATGGTGTCGTGCCCCAGTCCTCATGCAGCTTGAGGCAGGATGCACCGGCGAGGATCATTTCCGCCAGCGGCGCCGGGCGCGAGGCATTGCCCTTGCCGGCCAGCGCCAAATTCATCGGGAAAGCATCAAAGCTCTCGATCATGCGCCCAATATGCCAGGCACCCGTGCAGGTGGTGGCGAGCGTGCCGTGCGCTGGGCCGGACCCGCCGCCCAGCATGGTGGTTACCCCGCTCATCAGCGCTTCTTCGATCTGCTGGGGGCAGATGAAATGGATATGAGCATCCATGCCGCCCGCCGTCAGGATCTTGCCTTCCCCGGCAATGGCTTCGGTCGAAGGGCCGACAATGATGTTGACGCCCGCTTGCGTATCGGGATTGCCTGCCTTGCCGATAGCGTGGATACGGCCATCCTTGAGGCCGATATCAGCCTTGTAGATGCCGGTCACGTCCACAACCAGCGCGTTGGTGATCACGGTGTCGACTGCGCCTTCCGCCCGGGTGCGCTGCGACTGGCCCATGCCGTCGCGGATCACCTTGCCGCCGCCGAATTTGACCTCTTCGCCATAGGTGGTGAAGTCCTTTTCGACCTCGATAAAGAGCTCCGTATCGGCCAGGCGCACCCGGTCACCGGTGGTGGGGCCATACATATCGGCATAGGTCGCGCGGGAAATGCGGGCGGGCATGGAAAACGGCTCCGGTGATGGGCGGCGAAAAGGGGCGGGCGATCAGTTCGAC
>JAQSXP010000185.1 GCA_029256605.1 Devosia sp.
ACCTCCTATGTGCAGCGGCGCTTGGCCATCGGCTACAACAAGGCGGCGACCCTGATCGAGCGCATGGAGCGCGAAGGGGTGATCTCGCAAGCCAACCATGCCGGCAAGCGCGAAATCCTCGTCGGCAACAACGCCGACGGTTACTAAGGCTTCAGCAAGCGGCGGCAGGGCGGCGGGACGCGGGGAACCTTCCCGCTCCTGCCGCAATTGCTGTCTAGGCTGACCTCGAACACCAAAGCCCCAGGGAACTCCTCCATGTTACGCCGCGACGCTCTGCTGCTTGGCCTTTCGGCCGTTCTTGCCACCACGCTGCCCAGCCTGGCGCTGGACCGGGCCCTTTCGGCCGAAGAGCAGCAGCTGATCGCCGATATCGGCGCGCATAATTCTGCCATCCGCTCCATGGCCGGCCGGTTCCTGCAGATCGACACCAATGGCGGGCGCAGCGAAGGCACGTTCTTCCTCGAGCGCCCCGACAAGGTGCGCTTCCGCTACAATCCTCCCAGCCGCGAAGAGATCGTTTCGGTGGGCCGGGGCTTTTATGTGCTCAACCGCAAGGAAGAGACCTATTACGCCTATCCCCAGGACACCATCCCGTTACGCCAGTTCCTGGGCGACAAGATCGACCTGCTCAATGCCAATGTGGTCGATGTGACGACCTCGGATGGCTATATGTCGATCACCGTGATCGATGAGACCGTGGCGGGCACGGTGCAGGTCTCGTTGATCTTTGACACCTCGACGCTGGATCTGAGCCAGTGGAGCCTCGTCGAGCCTAGCGGAGCCGAGCTGACCTTTTCGCTCTATGACGTGGAAAAGAACGTCGAGATCCCGCGCGCCTATTTCTCCATTCCCTCGACCTATTCGGCCCAGCAGCCGCGCTAGTGCCCGGAGGCGGGGCTTTAGCGCATGACCATAAGCGCAATGAGCCCCGCGCCACCCACCAGGATGCGCCACCAGGCAAAGGGCGCAAAGCCATAGCGGCTGACGAAAGTCAGCAGGTAGCGCACGACGAGCGCTCCCACGACGAACGCGGCGGCAAAGCCGATTGCAACATTGAGCGCGATGGACGCATCGATCAGGTCGCGGCTCTTGTAGAGATCATAGCCAAAGGCGCCCACCATGATGGGCAGGGCGATGAAAAAGGTGAACTCGGCCGCCGCGCGCTTGCTGGCGCCAAACAGCATGCCCCCTACCACGGTCGAGCCCGAGCGCGAAACGCCGGGCACAAGGCTGAGCATCTGGAAGAGGCCAATAATTACCGCAAGATGCCAGGGGAACTGGTAGATATCGTCATATTTGGGCTGGAGCGGCAGCCGGTCGACGATGAGGAGGATGATCCCGCCGATCAGGAGGGTCCAGCAGATCAGCTGCGCCGAGTCCCACAGATCCCCCTGGATGAAATCGCGCAGCAAGACGCCGGCAACGACGGCCGGGAGACAGGCCAGAATAACCGTGATCGCAAAGTGCCATGCATAGGCCTTGCCGGTCAGCGCATCGCGGATCAGCAGGCCCAATTTGGCGAAATAAACCGTGATGACAGCCAGGATCGCCCCCAGCTGGATCAGCACGATAAAGGTCGCGGGCTGGGTCAAACCGAAAAAGTGGCCGGCCAGGAGCAGGTGCCCGGTGGAGCTAACTGGCAGGAATTCGGTAAGCCCTTCGAGTATTCCAAGGACCAGCGGCACAAAAAGACCTTGATCGGCGTTCATCTGATCCCCTAACTCCACTAGCTAGCCGCGTGGCAGCGCCGGGGGGTCTTAAACTGCTTCGCTCCGAGCGCCAAGGCGGGCGAGCAACCGGCCCCAACACCAGCCTGATCTGAACACCAGCCTGAACTTAACAAGAGCATCCCGCATGCCAAGTCTGCTGCACCACCCCCTTGATCCTTCCTCCCGTATCATTCGCCTGATGTGCGCCGAATACGGCGTGCCGCTCGACATGGAGGAGATCAAGCCGTGGCTGCGCGAACCCACGCTGCTCGAGATCAACCCGGCCGCGACGCTACCCATCCTGCTCGACGACAGCGACACGCCCATTGTCGGCATTCTCGCGGCCATCCACATGGTCGAGGATTTGTGGTCGCCCAATGTGGTCTCAGGCCTCGTGCCGGCCGATCCGGGACCGCGCGCCGAGATGTGGCGGCTGCTGGAATGGATCCTGACCAAGCTCAACGAGGAAGTGACGCGCTATATTCTCGAGGAAAAGATCGTCAAGCGCGACCAGCGTGGCGCCACCCCCGATCCATCGGTGCTGCGGGTGGCCAAGGCGAACCTGACCGAGCATATGCTTTATTTCAACTGGCTGCTGGCAACGCGCTCCTGGCTGGGTGGCGACAGCATGACCCTGGCCGATTTTGCATTGGCGGCGCATTTCTCCACCCTCGATTACCTCGGTGACATGGACTGGAACAAGGCGGGGGAAACCCGCGACTGGTATTCGCGCATCAAGTCGCGCCCGGCCTTCCGCACCCTGCTCAATGACCGCGTGGTGGCGATGCCGCCCCATGCCGGCTATGCCGATCTGGATTTTTAACGAGCATGCAACTGCACCTTCCCCATCGTCCGGAGGGTTTGCCGACCCCCGCTGAGGGGAACGCGAGCGCCGGTGCTGCAATCGGACCCGAAAAGCTCGTGACGGAGCTGCGCGAGCGCGCCAGTGCACTGGGGTTTTCGAGCTTTGGCATCACCCGCGCCGATGCGCGCCCGGACCTGCCGGCCAAGCTCGAGGCGGCGCTCGAAGCGGGCTGGCATGGCGACATGGACTGGATGGCCGAAACGCCCGAACGACGCGCCAGCCCCCAGGGACTGTGGCCCGAAGCGCGCTCGATCATTCTCCTTGGCTTCAATTATGGGCCCGAAAGCGATCCGCTCGAAGCGCTGGGACATCCGTCCCATGGCGCCATTTCGGTTTATGCGCGTAACCGCGATTACCACGAGATCATTAAGGGCAAGCTCAAGGAGCTCGCGGGGCTGCTGGCGCGGCGCGCGGGCGCCGATGTCAAGGTCTTCGTCGACACCGCGCCGGTGATGGAAAAGCCGCTGGCGGAAGCCGCGGGCCTGGGCTGGCAGGGCAAGCACAGCGTTTTGGTCAGCCGCGACTGGGGCGGCTGGCAGTTTTTGGGCGCGATCTTCACCTCGGCCGAACTGCCGGCCGACCAGCCGCATCGCTCAAGCTGCGGCTCGTGCACGCGCTGCCTTGATGTGTGCCCGACCAATGCCTTTCCGGCGCCCTATCGGCTCGATGCCCGGCGGTGCCTGGCTTACCTCAATATCGAGCACAAGGGGCCAATTCCACTCGAATTTCGTGTCCCAATGGGCAACCGCATCTATGGCTGCGACGATTGCCTTGCCGTTTGCCCCTGGAACAAATTTGCCAAGCAAAGCCAGGAAGCGCGGCTGCAGGCGCGCGAAGAGCTGGACCGCCCGGCCTTGGCAGATCTGGTGCAACTCGACGACGCCGGGTTCCGGGCGCTCTTTGCCGGCTCCCCGATCAAGCGCATCGGGCATGCCCGCTTCTTGCGCAATGTGCTGATTGCCGTGGGCAATAGTGGCGATGTCGCCCTGCTGCCACTGGCGGCAGCCCGCCTGGCCGATCCCGAGCCGCTGGTCCGCGGCGCGGCAGTGTGGGCGACGCGGCGGCTGGCGGGTGATGATGACGGCGCCGCTTATCGCGCGCATTATGCGCCTGATGAAACCGACGCGCAGGTGCGCGAGGAATGGACGGCAGTGCTGCAATGAAATTCTTCTTTTTCGGCCTCGGCTTTTCGTCCTTGGCGGCCGTCGAGCAGGTGCGGGCCCTCGATCCGACGGCCAGCATTGCCGGCACGGTGCGGTCATCCGAAAAGGCGGCGCGGCTGCGCGACAATGGCATTGCCGCCCATCTGTTTACTGGCGATGCGCCGAGCGAAGCGCTGCGCGCGGATCTGCGCGCGGCCACCCATGTCGTGTTGTCCATCGCCCCTGATGCCGCGGGTGATCCGGCGCTCAGCCAGCACCGGGCCGATCTTGATGCCGCGCCCGATTTGCAATGGCTGTGCTATTATTCCACCGTCGGCGTTTACGGCGATTTCGGCGGCGCCTGGATCGATGAAACCGTGCCGCTGGTGCCGCGCAATGAACGCTCGGACCGGCGGGTGGCGGCGGAAGCCGCGTGGCGTGATTATGCCGGGGAACGCGGGGTGAGGCTGGCGATTTTGCGGCTGGCTGGCATCTATGGGCCGGGGCGCTCGACCTTTGACAAGCTGCGCGACGGCACGGCCCGGCGGCTGGTCAAGCCCGAGCAGGTGTTCAACCGCATTCATGTCGAGGATATTGGCCGGGTTACCGCGCTCGCGGCGCAGCAGCGGCTGACGGGGACCTTTAATCTGAGCGATGACGAGCCGGCGCCGCCGCAGGACCTCGTGACCCATGCTGCCGAGTTGCTTGGGGTCACGCCGCCCCCCGAGATTGCCTATGCCGATGCGGAGCTGACGCCGATGCAACGCTCGTTTTATGCCGACAACAAGCGCGTTGCCAACCGCGCCATCAAGGACGCGCTCGGGATCGAGCTGCTCTACCCGACCTATCGCGAAGGGCTGGCCGGTATCCTGGCGGGTGAAGGC
>JAQSXP010000186.1 GCA_029256605.1 Devosia sp.
GGCGGCGACGAGGAAAGCAGTGCCCGCCGAAACGGCAGTGATGCCGCGGATCGGCACATCGTTTTCGGCGCGCAGGCGGATGGCCGATTCGATGGTGATATCGGCCACATCCACGGCGCCCGAATTGAGCGCGGCCACGGCCTGGGGCGTGCCATCAAGGGTGACGACATTCACCTTGACCCCGTGCTTTTCGTAAAAGCCCATATCCTGGGCGATGCGGAAAATAGAGCCGGTGGTCGGGTTGAAATTGGCGTCGGTGCTGGCGAGCGCGAGGTTGATCTCGGGCAGATCGGTGGATTGGGCGAAGGCGGTGCTGCCGAGCAGGCCGGCAAGGGTCAAACCGGTGGCAAGGGCGGCGACGAGGGGGCGGGTGGGGTGAGCGGACATGGCACTACTTTCTGGTGGCGGATTGGACTGTTGGGTCCGGGTTAGTGTTTGGGGGCAAAGAGGGGGATGGAGCTGAACTCGCTTTTGAGGATGCCCGAGGGATGCTCATGGCCCATCCAGCCCTCGATGAGGGTCGAGTAGATGCGGCGGTAATCGGTGGTGAATTTAAGATTGCCGTCGTCGAGGTCGGTGAGGCTGGGCACGCCACCGTAGTGGCCGCCCAGCACCGGCTTGCCGATCACGAAGGCGGGGCCGGCGGTGCCGTGGTCGGTGCCAAGGCTGGTGTTTTCGGCGACGCGGCGCCCGAATTCGCTGAACACCATGACAACCACGTCCTCGCCCCGGCCGATCCGCTCCATGTCGCGCACAAAGGCGGCGATATGGTCGGAGGTATAGGCCCAGAGCCGGGCATGGGTGTCGCCCTGATAGACATGGGTATCAAAGGCATTGTTGCGATAAGGGACGTAGTAGACCTTGGTGGGGAACTCGGCGGCGATAAGGGCGGCGACGCGTTCGAGGCCAAAGGGCACAAGGCCATAGTCGATGGGGCTGGAATAGGTGTTCCAGGCCTCGCGCACGAGATGCTCGGAGCTGTTGGCGCTGGCCGCCACGTCAAAGAGGAAATCCTCGGCGGGATTGCGCCCGCCATTGCCGAAGCGGGCGTCGAGCACGCCCAGCGCCGGCTTTTCCTCGTGCAGCACGCGGCGGGTGAAATTGTCGGGGTTGTTGAAGACCAGCGGCACATGGTTCATCGAGCGCACGGCCAGGGACTGGTTGTCGTCGATATTGACGAGGAAATTGGTGGTGTGGCCGAGCGGATCGATGGCATCAGCCATGCGCCCGAGCCAGCCATAGGCCTCGCCGCTATTGGGCGCGCCGGTCTGCCAGAAGGCCATGGAGGAGAAGTGCGAGAACGAGGGCTGGTCATAGCCCACGCCATGCACGATCCCCATCATGCCGTCCTTGTAGAGCCGCTCAAAGCCGCTCATGGTTTTCTGGAAGCCGAACTGGTCGTCGATCTTGAGCAGCTTGTCGGGGCGGATGCCCAGATGCGGGCGGGCGTTGTAATAGGCGTCATCGCCAAAGGGGATGACGGTGTTGAGCCCGTCATTGCCGCCCGACAGCTCGACGATGACGAGGATGCGCCCATTGGCATCGGCCTGCGCTTCGGCCACTTTAGACCAAACGGGGGAGCTGCTGATGCCGCTGGCGCCGCCCAGCACCATGCTGCCAAAGCCGCTTTGCAGGAGGCCTTGCTTGTCGGTGCCGCTAAGTTTGGGTGGTTTTGCCATGAAAAGGTCTCCGCCGGTCAGGCCAGCTGATATTGCGGTGCGCTCATGATGAGATGGGCCACCATGCGCAGGCCGTGCTCCATATAGGTGTCGGCTTCCAAAAGGCTCGTCGTGCCCAACTCGCCGTCCAGTGTCTCGATGAGGACAGCGCGGGCGGGCGGGGCGAGGGGCACCCGAAGCAGGCGCCGGGCGAGCAGGTCGACCGCCTCCCCCGTTGTCGCGGCGCCTTCGGTGCGCAGCATCTCGGACAGGCTGAACTGGGCGGGGGCACGGGGCGTCGGCTTGAGCTTGCGGAGCGCCTCCTGATAGCCCACGAGGCTCCCGTAGCGGGTATTGAAGCTTTCCTGGATGCCGGCGGCCATGCTGGGCGAGGCGCCTTCCTCGAGGGTGGCCGCAGTGATCTCCATGCCGGCAAGGATATTGGCATTGACCCGCTTGACCACCCGCCCTGGGTTAAACAGGGGATCGGCGAAGTCGATCACATTGGGGAACATCACTTCGCGGGCGAAATTGGCGCGCTCGAACAAGAGCCCCGGCGTGATCCAGGCGCGCCCCTCGCCCCAGCCGGCGACGGTGGGCGGATAAAGCAGCACCTGGCCCAGCGTCTTGCCGACGCTCCAGGGGTCGGGAATGCCGGGCAGTTCCCCAATCCCGAGCTTGCGATAGGTCGAGACGATCAGCTCGGTCGGGGACTTGATATGGGCCGCAATCGAGGGCTCGGCATAAAAATCCTCGGACAGGAAAATGGTCTCGAGGAACGGGGCGATCTCGTAATTGCCCGCGCGCAGCAGGTCGCCCAGGGTTTGGGCGAAGTCGGGCGAAATCTGCTCGCGCACAAAAAAGCGGTAGAGCTTGGCGGCGATGTAGTTGGCGGTTTGCGGCTGCTCGAGGATGATGCGGAGGATATCCTCGCCGGCAAAGGCGCCGGTGCGACCAAGGAAATTCTTGATCCCGGCGTCGTGCTTGTCGGGATCGACCACGAAGGTGAGATCGTCATTGCCCCAGCCGGTAAAGGCGCGGGCGGCTTCGCGGATATCGTCCTCGGTGTAATTGCCCACGCCCATGGTGAACAATTCCATGACCTCGCGGCCGAAATTCTCGTTGGGCGCGCCTTTCACATTCTGGGCGGCATCGAGGTAGACCAGCATGGCCGGATCCTTGGCCACGGCTTCCAGCAGGGCGCCGAAATTGCCGCTAGCGCCAGCGCGCAAAGTGCCGAGTTGAAGGAGCGCCTTGCGGTAATCGCGCAACTTTTCTTCGCTGGTGGCAAAATGGCCGTGCCAGAACAGGGTCAGCTTTTCTTCAAGCGGGCGGTTGGTGCGCACCATGCGATCGAGCCACCAATAGCCGATGCGCCGGGTTTCAAGCGTCGTCGCGCGGGCCCAGTAAAAGAAGCGATTGGTGACGGCCTGCAGGGGACGGGGGCCGCTGGGCTTGGCGCGCACGCCCATCGCCTCGCCGGTTTGTGCGGCCAGGGTGGTGGCCGCGGGCCGGCTGACTGGAAAATCCTTGAGCGTGGGATCCCAGAACCCAGATTCCTCGAAGGGCGGCAAATGGCTGTTGTCGTGCTGCCGGTAGTGCACGAGGCTGGCGACGGCAGCGGCCGGTGTCAGCGCAGCCAATTGCTCAATCTCCTGGGGCGTGCCACCAAAACCGGCGCGCTCCAGCAGATGCGCCGCCAGCTCATAGCTCCAGGCGGCGTCGGAAAGTGGCGACAGGTTTTCAGCGCGTGGCAGGCTCAATGTGGTCCGGTACCTTTGGCACCCCGCTTGGCGCGCGGGCGCGCGCGGAAAAACCGGGAGGTTGCCCGCCCCATAAGATCACCGATGGGGACGCGCTAACACTCTATGAGACCTATAGGAAATTCCTATCCGGCTGTGGTCGGGGCAGGGTCGTCGAGGGGAAAGGCGCCGGCCAGTTCCTCGAGCTGGGCGCCATCGCGCACCATGTCGTGAATGCGGCCCCAGAGATGGGCGCGCATGTCGGCGAATTGGGGGAGGGTGCGCGGATCGGTGTCCCAGCGCGCCTCGGGCAAGCGCACATCCACGATCTCGTCGACCCGGCCGGGGCGTGGGCGAAGGAGCACGATGCGCTGCGACAAGAGAATCGCTTCATCGATGTCGTGGGTGACGAAAACGATGGCAATGCCGCGCCGCGACCACATCTGCCAAAGCTCGCGGCGCAGCACTTCGCGCGTCATCGCATCGAGGGCGGCAAAGGGCTCGTCCATCAGCAGCACTTTGGGCTCAACGGCAAGGGCGCGGGCGAGGCCCACGCGCTGCTGCATGCCGCCCGAGAGCTCATGGGGAAAGGCGCCGGCAAAATCGCGCAATCCCACAGCGCCGAGCAGGGCCGAGGCGCGCTGCGCCCGCTCGCGCCGGCTCATGCCCCGCAGCGAGAGCACAAATTCGATATTGCCCGCGACCGACAGCCAGGGGAGGAGGCGGGCGGACTGAAACACCATGGCCAGGTCCGGCCCCGGCTCGGGCGGGGCACCAAGCACGCTGACCTCTCCCTCATCGGCGGGGGTAAGACCATTGATGATGCGCAGCAGCGTAGTCTTGCCGCAGCCGCTGGGGCCGACGAGGCTGACAAACTCGCCCGGGGCGATATCGAGCGAGATGTTCTCGATCGCGCGGATCTGCCCATCGCGAAAGCTCTTGCCGACACCGCGCAGCGAGATCAGGGGGGTGGGTGTGGGGGCTTGGGTCATTGGGCGTTCCTTTGCGCCACGCGCCAGCGCCCGAAGCGCCGTTCGGCCCAGCGCAGGAGGGCGGTGAGACCGGTGCCCAGGGCCATGAGGACGATGACCACGGCAAAATAGCGATCCATCTGGAAGCGATTGCCGGCGGCGGCCAACAAGCCGCCAAGGCCGGACTGGGCCATGGTCAGCTCGGCAATGACGGTGCCCACGGTGCAAGGTCCTTGTCGGCATTGGCAATGCCGGCAGCGGTGTTGATGAGAATGGGAAACAGCGCCGCGTTCCAGACGACGACGATCTTGGCTTCGGTATAAAGCCCGAACCAAACAATGATCAGCGGGATAAAGGCAGCGCCGGGCGTCGAGTTCATCGCATTAACGAACGGGTCGAGAATGCGCCCGACGAGGGGAAAGCCCCCGAGCACAATGCCCAGCAGAATGCCGGTGCTGGCCGAAAGGAGGAACCCCAGCCCGATCACGGTCAGCGATTCGCCCAAGGCGCGCAGCATGGTGCCGTCGGACCAGAGCTTGATGCTTTCATCGAGAATATCGGTGGGCTTGGGCATGATCAGATTGCCCGCGCTGGCATTGAGCGCCAACATGCCAAGGATCAGGAGGAGCACGAGGCCGATCTGGATCGCGAGCACCAGCGTGCTGGTGCGCCGGCGGCGCGTTTGCGCGCGGCTGGCAAGAGCTGTGCTCGACAGGCTCGATGATGGGGCGGGCGCGGTTGAGCGGGCCGGCGGCTGTGGCGGTTGCCCTTCTCCGATCATGCCGCTATCCCCCTCTTTAGGCTGCACAAGGCTTGGCACCCGATGCAATTCAGAGCGGGCAGACCGCGGTCCGGAAGGCCGCTGCTGGCGATAGTTGGACCAAGCGGTAGAACTATTCAAGCCGCGGCGGACGAGCGGAGCGGGTGCCCCGCGGCGCTTTGACCGTGCGGCAGGGGCGGGTTTGGGCTAGATCTGGGCCCCTGGTGCCCAGGGGGCCGGGCCAAAGGAAAGTTCGATCCGGAATGGATGACAAGCAGGCGATAAAGCCGGGAGCCAAGACTGGGGGCAAGGCGCGGGGTCGCGCACGGGCCACGAGCGCGGCGCAGCCGCGAACCGGGGATCTGACCCTCCACCAGCTGCGCATTTTCTGGGCGGTGGCCCGCTCGACGACCCTCACCAATGCGGCCAAGCAACTAGGGCTGACCCAGCCGTCGCTGTCCCAGCAACTGGCCAAGCTCGAAGCCAATGTCGGCACGCTGTTGTTTCACCGCCGCTCCAACGAGATGGAGCTGACCGAGGCCGGGCATTATCTGTTGCCCAAGGCCGAGCAGGTGCTGCGCTCGATCACCGAACTCGAGGACGGTCTGGGCCAGTTCGGGGCCGGGCAGCGGCTGACGCTGCGGCTGGCGGGGATCAATTCGGTGCTCCGCGTGGTGCTGCCCCGCGCGATCGGGGCGCTGCAGGGGCAGTTTCCCGAACTCGAATTCGACCTGCT
>JAQSXP010000187.1 GCA_029256605.1 Devosia sp.
AGTGGGGCATTGCCTTCTTCCAGCACGCGCATCAGCGAACCCAGTGCGCTGATGATGCCGTCCTGCCGGCTGCGCAGGGAGGCCGTGAGGAAAGCGGCGAGCCAGGGGGCAAGATCGAGCAGATCGCGCCAATAAAGGCTGAGCGGCCCGTCCCTGCGCAGCAGCATGCCCGGAACATCGCGCAGGATGCCCGGCGAGGCCGAGGGAAAAATCCCCGAGGGCGCCACTGTCGAAGCATTGCCAAAGGACGCTGCGTTGCGGAACGAGATGCCGGGCAGGGGAGGCGCCGGGTCGATGACGGTGACGTCACAGCCCTTGCGCTGCAGCCAAAGGGCGGTGGAAAGCCCCACCACGCCCGCGCCGATAACCGCAACCGTCAGCTTGCTGCTGTCGCTCACTTGCATTGGGAGGAACCCCTTAGACGGCCGCCGTTACGATGATCTCGACATCAAAGCCTTCAGCGGCCGGGGGCACGACGCCCGCGGCACGCGAGGGCTGGTTCTCCGGATCGACCCATTCTTCCCAGGCTTCATTCATGGCATCGAAGTGCTTCTGATCGGAGATCCAGACCTCGGCGCGCAGGATCCTGGACTTGTCCGTGCCCGCTTCCTTGAGCCAGCGATCGACCTTTTGCAGGCAAACCCGGGTCTGGTCCTGGATGCTGTCACCCTTGTTGCCGCACATGCCGGCGACATAGGCGATGCCGTTGTGGATGGAGACCATGGAGGTGCGCTTGAGGCGCTCGATGCGTTGGATTTCAGTCACTTCTACTCACCGTTTGTTGGCCCGCAGGCCCTGTAAATCGTTGGAATTGCCTTTGGCCCTGGTCAGAGGCGGAGGCTCTTTTGGAAGCCCATGACCTTTTCGAGGAATGCCACCAGGATGATCGACATCACGATCAGCGCGGTTGCCATGGCAGCCACGGTCGGATCGTCGAAATCCTTGATGTACTGATAGGCCGCGACGGGCAGCACCTTGGTGCTGTCATTGGACAGGAACACCGCGATCGAGAAGTTATCGAGCGCCTCGACAAAGACGAAGACCGAGGCGGCGAGGATGCCCGATTTGAGCTGGGGCAGCACGATGGCAAAGAAGGTGCGAAACGGGCCCGCGCCCAGATTGCGCGCCGCTTCCTCGATCCGGGGATCAAGGCCCAGCAGATTCGCCGAGAGTGCCCTGATAGCAAAGGGCAGCGCAAAGACCAGCATGCCCAGGCACAGCCCGAACAGCCCGATGTTCATGCCGGCGGCCGACAGCAGCGACAGCAACGACACGCCTGTCACCACGCCAGGGATGATCAGCGGCGACAAGATGATCTGCTGGATGACCGCCTTGCCCTTGAAGCTGGAGCGCACCAGCGCATAGCTCGCCGGAATGCCGATCACGAGGCTCAATGGCGTTACGATCAGGGCCATCAGGAACGAGTTCTTGGCCGCGTCCATGAACATGGACGAGCTGTAGAAATTGAGGTGCCATTCCAGCGAAAAGCCCTGCGGCGGCCATTGGAAATAGCGGGTGGGGCTGAACGAGTGGAGCACCACGAACAGCACCGGCAACAACAGGAACACGGTCGCAACTGCCGCCAGCAGCGATACGGTAATGCCGAACCGGCCTTCGAGATCACGCCTGAACATTACGAAACGGCCTTCTCAATTTTCTTGGCGACAAAGGAGATCAACCAGATCGAGGCAAAGGCGCTGACCAGGAAGACCACGGCAGTCGCTGCGGCATAGGGAATGTCGTATTCCACGAACATGCGGTCATAGATCTGGTTGGCGATCATGCGGACCTTGCCGCCACCCAGCAGCATCGGGAACAGGAACGAAGCCAGGGCGATGGAGTAAACCAGCACCAGGGTCACCATCAGGCCCGGCAGCAGCATGGGCATGGTGATGCGCCAAAAGGTCGTGGTGCGGCTGGCACCCAGGCTGCGGGCTGCCTCTTCCACCGAGGGGTTGAGGTTGCGCACGGCACCAATCAGCGTGAACACGGCGAAAGGCAGCAGGTAATGGGTGATGGAGATGCCCACGCCCGACCAGTTGTAGAGGAACCGGATCGGGGCATCGACGATGCCCGAATTCGTCAAGCCGAGGTTGATGAGCCCCCGGTTGCCCAGGAGGATGAGCCAGGAATAAGCGCGCGTTACCCCGCCCGACAGGAAGGTCACGGCGATGGCGAGCATGATCAGATTGCCCACCCACTCGCGCTTGGCGCGCACGATGACCATAGCCATCGGCACCGCTACCGCGATGGTGATGAGCGAAATCAGGAAGGAGGCCCCAAGCGTGGAGAAGAGGACGGCCTGGTTGGACCCCGATCCGAGCACGCGCCAGTAGTTGTCGAGCGTCGGGGTGCCCACGAACTGGGTGCCTGGCGGGCCTTTGGGGAAAAAGCTCGTCAGGGCGAAATAGCCATAAGCGACGACGATGAACGAGGCGATCAGCAGCGCCGGGGAGATGAGGTATTTGGAGCGGTCGGAGGTCTTCGCCATCAGTCCCTCAGCAGCACGGTATGAGCGGGATCAAGGACCAGCTTGACGGACTGGCCGACGGCGAAGCGCTCCGAGCTGCTGATGCGCGGTGCATTGGCCTCGATTTTGAGGTCGGCCACTTCGCAGTGGTAGACGATGCGTTCGCCCAGCTCGTGGGCTGACTTGATGACGGCGGTCACGCCCTGGCGGGGATCCTCGCTGCGCGCCACCTCGATATGGGAGGGACGAACGGAAATCTTGCACGATGAGCCCACGGTCTTGCCGGTATCGGTCGGCACGATGATGTTCTGCCCGCCCAGCGAAACCGTGACCTCGCTGCTGCTGCTCGCCACAACCGTGCTGGCAAAAATGTTGGGCACGCCAAGAAAGCGGGCCACGAACTCGGTCTGCGGACGGTCATAAAGAGCGATTGGCGTGTCGAGCTGCTCGATGCAGCCGCCATTCATCACCGCGATATAATCGGAGAGATAAAGCGCTTCGTCCTGGTCGTGGGTGACGAGGATCGAGGTAATGCCGAGCTGGCGCTGCAGATCGCGCAGTTCGGACTGCAGGCCTTCGCGCAGGTGCCGGTCGAGCGCGCCCAGCGGCTCATCGAGCAGCAGGAGCTTGGGCTTGATTACCACGGCACGGGCCAGCGCCACGCGCTGCTGCTGGCCTCCCGACAGCTGACTGGGATAGCGATCGGCCAGATGGGTCATCTGCACCATGGCCAGGGCATCGCGAACGCGCTCGGCCTGCTCGTGCTTGGCAACGCCGCGCATCTTGAGGCCGAAGGCGACGTTGGATTCCACCGTCATATGGGGAAACAGCGCATAGTTCTGGAAGACCATGCCGATGTCGCGGAAATTGGGTTCGACGCGGCTGATGTCCTTGCCATCGACGAGAATCTCGCCGGAGGTGACATTGAGGAAGCCTGCGATCATGCGCAGCACCGTGCTCTTGCCGCAGCCCGAAGGGCCCAGCAGCGTGAGCAGCGAGCCGCTGGGCACGTTGAGGTCGAGGTCGCGTACCGCTTCGAAGTTGTTGTACTTCTTGGTCAACTGCCTCAGTTGCAGGGTACTGCTTTTTAGAGTTTCCATAGCCGCCGGTTCCGTCAGAAAAGTAGGGGGTAGCGCTCGGGCGATTTCTCGTCCGATCACAGGGTTCAGTGCGCCTCGTCAGAGGCCTAGCGGGATACGATGTTCGCGACTGGAGCGGAGATGTCCGGCCCCAGCTTGAGCGGGAGCCAATGGGAAATGTCCGGGCTCGGGGATGCGGCTGCGTCTGCGGCGGACATGCCGGCTTCAGTCGGGTTCTGTCCGGAGGTGTCCCAGGCTGGAACAGGTCTTTCGGCGGCGCTCGCAGCCGCCGAGAGCACGAGCCATGCTGTCACAACAAGGAGTATGTCGTTCATTTAGGTCCTGATGGGATCGTGAAGCCGCGGATCAAATGGGCGCGCATCACTTTCTCTGCTTGGTCAGCGTCTCTGGCCCGAATGGCCGCCAGAAGCTGCTTGTGTTCATCGATTGCCTGGAGCGAGTTCTCCCGGCTCAGCGCCGCAAGATTGGTCTCGCTCATGAAAAACCCGGCATAGTTGTCAATGGCGCTTTGCAGCTCAACCACGCCGCACGCATCGTAGATTCTCCGGTGAAACGCGGTGTTGTTGCGCACCCGCTCGGTTCGCGCTTCTTCGGGCAGCACGAGGGCCAGTTGGATGGATGCCTCGAGAAACTCGAAATCGCTGTCCTCCAGATGGGGCACTGCCAGCCGGGTCGCATAGCCTTCAAGAGCGATGCGAATGGCGCGGATGCCTTCAAGGGCCGACTTGACGTTGGCCACCACCACGCCCGATGGCGTGCGCTCGAGCAGGCGATTGCCGACGAGGCGGGTAAAGGCTTCGCGCAGCGGGGTGCGGCTGACGCCCAGCCGCTGCGCCATGTCGACCTCGCGCAGCCTTTGCCCTGGCTCCAGGCGCCCATCCAGGATCAGCGAGCGCAGGAGTTCATAAACAACATCGGCTGAACTGACTGCCGACAGCCGGCGA
>JAQSXP010000188.1 GCA_029256605.1 Devosia sp.
GCGGTAGCTGCCCCGGCGTTGCACGATCTCGAAAAAGAAGCCTTCCCCGATATTGCGCGAATAAAGCTGGAAGAATTCCCCGTCTGCATCGCGGTCGTAGAGAATGTTGCTGGCGCGCAATCGATCAAGCATGGCCTGCTCGATCCCTAGTCTTGCCCGCAGATCGTCATAGTAATTGGGCGAAATTTCCAGCGTCGCCATGCCGTTGGCCCGCAGCGCATCGGCGGCGGCGAAGATGTCGTGCGTGGCAAAAGCCAGGTGCTGGATGCTCGAGCCGAAGGTTTCGGCGATGAAGCGGCCAGCGAGGGTGCGGTGGCTTTCTGCCCCGTTCAGCGTCAGCCGCAACGAGCCGCTGTCATTCTCGATGACCTGGCTGCGCACCAGGCCCGAGGGATCCACCACATCCACCATCGGGCTCTTGTCGGTCACGAAGATGGACCGATAAAACAGGATCCAGGTCAGCATCTCCTCGTAGTTCATGGTTTGCGCCAGGTGGTCGAGGCCCGCGAGGCCGGCGCCCTCAAGCGGGTCAGGATCGCTCACGGTCTCAAATTCGATGTCCCAGACCTGACCAAGCGCGCTCCTCGTGTCGAGAAAATAGATCACCCCACCCCCGACGCCACGAATGGCAGGGATGCTGAGCTGGTCGGGTCCCGCTTGCTGGTTGAACAATTGGGCGTCCAGAGCCCGGGCGCGTTCGACCGTCGCGGCAGCGTCATCGACGAGGAGGCCAATGGCATAGGCCGAGGTGCCGTGGGTCTGGTAGGCGGAGTGGGCAAGGCCCTCGCGTTCGGTGTTGATGATGATGTTGATCTCGCCCTGGGTGAAGCGCTCGACGGCCTTGGCCCGGTGCCGGCCAGTGAGGCGGAAGCCAAGTTGGCGCAGATACCCGGCCAGCACGCCCGCTTCGGTTTCGTCGGCGGCAAACTCTACGAAAGCGACGCCCTTGACGTCGACGCGCGGCGGCAGTGTGGGCACGGCAATGGCGATATCGGGCTCGGCCTGGCGGACCTGATCCATCAGGTAAACCAGCGAGCGATGGCCATCGAGCGCGATGGTGCGCGGCGAGCCGGAGCGGAACTGGTCGTTGAAGATCTCGAGGGAAATGGGGCCGTCATAGCCCGTGGCGGCGACGGCGCGCATGAACTCGGTGACCGGCAGATCGCCTTCGCCGGGCATGTTGCGGAAGTGGCGGCTCCAATACAGCAGGTCCATGTCGATCAGAGGGGCATCGGCCAGTTGCACGATGAAAATTTTGTCGCCGGGAATGGAGCGGATGGAATTGGGGTCGAGCTTGCGCGACAGCGTGTGGAAGCTATCGAGGATGATGCCCAGATTGGGGTGATCGGCGCGGCGCACGATTTCCCAGGCATCGCGATGATCGTTGACATGGCGGCCCCAGGCTAGGGCCTCGTAGCCGATGCGCAGGCCCCGGCGCCCGGCCCGCTCGCCCAGTTCCCGCAGATCGGCGGCAGCGCGGTCGATGCCGCCCAGCGCAAGGGGGGAAACGCTGGAGCAGACGAGGATCAGGTCGGTTCCGAGCTGCTCCATGAGGTCGAACTTGCGCTCAGCCCGGTCAAAGGCCTGGCCGCGCTGCGGCTCGGGCAAGCCTTCAAAGTCTCGGAAGGGTTGGAAGAGGGTGATGCTGAGGCCAAGATCGGCCACCATCGCCGCCACATCGCGCGGGGAATGGTCATAGGCCAGGAAATCATTCTCGAAAATCTCGACCCCGGCAAAGCCGGCGGCGGCAATCGCCTCGAGTTTTTCGCGCAGATCGCCGCTGATCGACACGGTTGCAATCGACGTTTTCATGGCCGTTCTCCCCCTTTTGAGAGGAGAGTACGAACTAGTTAGTACATTTGCAATGCAGGTTCGAATGGTGGCCGAAGCGGTGGCGATGCTGGGGTCAGGGGAGCTGGTCGGGCCTCGTGACGAAGCGCAGCACCATCTCGACGGCTTGCTGGCGCAGCGAGGCCTGGGCGGCCGGGCTGCCCACATCCTTGCCGAAGATCTTGGAAAAGGTGGCGCGGTTGGACACGTTGAAAAAGCACAAAGCGCTGATCTGCCAGTGGATTTCGAGCGGGTCGAGCCCCGGACGGAACACGCCGTCAGCGAGTCCCTTCGCATAAATAGCTTCGATATTGCCGATGGCGGTGACGTTGAGTTCGCGGATCACGCCGGAGCGCTCGAGAAACTCGCCATGATGAATGTTCTCGATCATCACCATGCGGATAAATTCCTCATGCTGATGGTGATGGTCAAAGGTGAATTCCACCAGGCGCTTGAGCGCATCGAGCGGGGGCAGGCCCGCCACGTCGAGTTGGGCTTCGCCCTCGCGCACCTGGCGATAGGCGTTTTCGAGGGCGCTGAGATAGAGCCCTTCCTTGCTGCCGAAATAATAATAGATCATGCGCTTGGAGGAGCGCGTCTTGGCGGCGATCTCGTCAATGCGGGCGCCGGAAAGCCCGTTGAGGGCAAATTCCTGCGCCGCCACTTCAATGATGTTCTGCCGGGTGCCCTCTGGATCCTGCGCGCGGGTTGGCGCGGCCCGGGCGCGGTTCTTGGTGGGTTCGAGCCGGGTACTCATATCAGCAACCTTCCTCCGGCGCGGCAATTGACTAAACTAACCGGTCCGTACATTCTGCCGCAAATCGCTCAACAGCATTTATCGGCTGGCCGGCGTGAAACACAAGGCCACTCCCAGTTGCAACGGCAAGTGGCGGGCGGGGAGACGGGTTTTGCACATCGCCATGAGTCCGGCACAGCCGTTGGCCCGCCTGGTGCTGAACGGGCAATTCCCCGCGCGCGACGGCATCACCATCGGCCTTGTGGGTCGTGGCATTGGCGGGTCACTGTCGCCGCTAATGCACGAGCGCGAAGGGCAAAGGCTGGGGCTCGATTACCGCTACCACCTGATCGATTTCGACCAGCTTGGGCTGAGTGACGCGCAATTGCCGGAAATCCTCGCCGAAGCGCGGGAGTTGGGCTTTGCCGGCCTCAACGTCACCTATCCGTTCAAGCAGGCCGTACTGCCGCTGCTTGATGACCTGGCGCCCGATGCGGCTGCGATCGGCGCGGTCAACACGGTGGTGCTGGGTGATCGCATGGTGGGTCACAACACCGATTGCTGGGGCTTTGCCGAAAGCTTCCGGCGCAATCTTCCTTCGGCCGCACGCCAGCGGGTGCTGCAGCTCGGCTGCGGTGGGGCGGGGGCGGCGGTGTCGCAGGCGCTGCTGCAATGCGGGGTGGGGCGGCTCGATATCTATGACACCGATCCGGGGCGTGCGCAGGCGACCGTGAGCCGCTTGCGTGAGCGGCTCGGCGCCGATGTCCATGCCGTCAGCGATGTGGCAGAGGTCGCGGGGCGGGTGGATGGGATTGTCAACGCCACCCCGGTGGGCATGACCAAGCTGCCCGGCATGCCGATCGATCCGGCTTTGATCTTGCCGCGCCATTGGATCGCCGATGTGGTGTATTTCCCGCTGCAGACCGAGTTGATCCGGCATGCCTATTCGCAGGGTTGCGCGGTGATGCCGGGCGGCGGCATGGCGGTTTACCAGGCGGTTCGGGCTTTTGCGCTGTTTAGCGGATGCCAGCCCGACCCACAGGCCATGGCGGACAGCTTCAACGCTGCCATTGCCCGCTAGATCCGGCCGGTCGAAAGCACATAATCGACGCCGCTCCGGATATGGGTCGCGAGCTTGGCCACAAGGGCGTCGGCGTTGCGCTCCATCGCGAGCTCGAACAGCGCCTTGTGGTCGCTCATCACATCAGCGCCGCGAAAGCTTGCCGCCAGCATATGGTAGCGAATGAAGCGGTCAAACACGGAGGCATGCAGCGCCAGCAGCGTCTGGGAGCCGCAGGCCGAGATCAGCGCATTGTGGAAGGTGAAGTCATAGCGCACCCATTGCGCAGTTCGCTCGATCTCCCCGCGCAGCAACTGCGCCTCGATTACCGAAAGCTTGTGATGAGCGGCGACGACGCGGCCCTCCCAATCGAGATCGCCGCTAGCCAGCGACAGGCGGATGGCGTGGCTTTCGAGCAGCAGCCGCAGGTCGGCCACCTCGAGCAAATTAGCGGCTGAAGCGGGGGCCACCTCAAAGCCGCGCTGCCCCTCGGCGACGACGAGACTTTCGCTGGCCAGGCGATTGAGGATTTCGCGCAGCGTGCTGACGCTGGCGCCATATTGCGCCTTGAGGGTGTCGAGCTTGAGCTTGCGGCCAGGGGGGAGCGTGCCGGCGATGATGTCGCCGCGAATTCGACGGAACGCGAGGTCCGCTACGCCTTCATCCAGTTGCTGCCCTTCGTCTGCCACGTCGTCTCCCGCGTTGTTCTAGCCTTATGATCATCATACAAAAACAAAAATCAATGACAAAGACGATTTAACCGGCTAGCCTCGAATGCATCAGAAGCCGCATTGACATGAACGAACTGTTTCGTACATTGTGCAGCAAGGACGAACAAACGACGGTGGCAAGCCGTGCGTCCGTTACGCCT
>JAQSXP010000189.1 GCA_029256605.1 Devosia sp.
GCATGACAGGGGGCGAGTAGTTGCAGGATTTTTCGGCAAAGTGGCATCCCATCTTACCCTTTCGGTCGCAACCGGTGCAGGCAGCATCACGCGAAGCTTTGGCGCGCCTGCCGATGCCGACACCGCGCCAGCTCCACCCTCCGACGCTTTCGCTAGTCTGCTCACCGGCGCGAACGCCGGCACCACGCCAAGCACCACCTCCGCCTCGAGCTTCAACCTGAGCTTGGGCAAGGCGCTTGAAATCGGGCTCGAAACTGCGGGCGAAGCCGACATCGAAGCCGAAGATCTTGGGCTGGCTGTGGGAGCCGAAGCCGCCCTCGTTCCGGAACCGCCCGCCCTGCCCCAGCTGCTCGACAGCCTCGCCAATATCGCCCAAAGCCTTGCCGCCGGCCAGTCTCCCGCAGGCAACGACCTCGGTGCCGCCAGCACCGCTCTCAGCCGGCTCGCCGACCAGCTTGGCATCTCCCTCTCTACCCCCGCCCAGCCAGCAACCGGTGGCGAACCTGCCAGTGAGTTCGCGCAACAGCTGACCAATGCCCTCGCCCCCCTGGCCGACCAGCTTCTTGGCACCGATGCCGCCGAGGGCGGCCCCGAGCTGGGTCAAAAGCTCGCCACACTGCTCGCCGGCCTCAAGCAAGCCGGTCCCGGCCAGGCCCTTGCCGCCGGCGCCGCCGCGCTCGAAGACGCCCTCGCCAAGCTGACCCGCGCCACCCCGGCCGCCCCTCCCGCCGATCCGGCTGCCCCGAGCACCAGCACTGCCGCGCCCCTCACCCCGACCGGCTCCACGACACCGACGCTCGCGCAGCCCAGCATCGAGCCTGACCCGGCTCTCGGCACCGACACCCAGCCAACTACCGAAACCGACGCCAAGCCGGTCCCCGCAACCGCCGAGCCCCCGCTCGATGCGGCTGCAGCCAAAAGCCTGCCCAGCGCGCTCAACCGGGCCGAAGTCGCGGCCGCGGCGCTCCGACCCGTTCAGCTCGGTTATCAGACCACCCAGCAACAGCTCAACCTGCCCCAGCTCGCCTTTGAACTGGTGCACCAGGCCAATGCCGGCAATTCCCATTTCCAGATCCGCCTCGATCCGCCCGAATTGGGTCGCATCGAGGTCAAGCTCGAATTCGATGCCGCCGGCCAGGTCAATGCCCGCCTCATCGTCGATAAGAGCGAAACCCTCGATCTGATGCAGCGCGACCAGCGCGGGCTTGAACGGGCCCTCCAGCAGGCCGGCCTCGACACCAACAAGACCAATCTCGAATTCTCGCTACGCCAAAATCCCTCTCCCGGCGACGGTCAGCGCCAGGGCCAAGGTCAGGACGGGGAGCCTCGCGGCTCATTTGCGGGCGGCCAGACCGGCGGCGAGAGCGAGGCTTCTCCCCTGCCCAGCGTCAATCTTTATCGCGGCAGCCTTGCGGCTGGCGGCGTCAACATCATCGCCTGAGGAGCAATCATGGCTGTTAATGGCATCTCCGGAACCGCCACCACCAGCGCGATGACCAATTCGCGCAGCACTATCGCTGACAATTTCGACACCTTCCTCAACATCCTGACCACCCAGCTCAAGAACCAGAACCCGCTGGAGCCGCTCGATACCAACCAGTTCACCCAGCAGCTGGTGCAATTCACTGGCGTTGAACAGCAGCTCAAGACCAATGACTTCCTTGAAGCCATGATGCTGGCCACCCAGACCGCCGGTAAAACCGACGCGGTCAATTATATCGGCAAGGAAGTCACCGTTGCCGGCACTTCCTCCGAGCTCAAGGGCGGTAAGGCCCTTTGGGGCTACGTCGCCTCGGGAGCCGTTCAGAACGCCAAGGTCAATATCAAGGACCCCTCGGGCAATATCGTTTACTCCGAAACGGGCTCCCTGCCTGCCGGTGTTGGCCAGTTTGCCTGGGACGGCAAGGGCTCGAACGGGCTAGCTCAACCGGCGGGATTGTATTCCATCGAGATCACCGGTACCGATCTGAGTGGCAACACGGTCGACATCACCACCGCCTCGGTCGGGATCGTCAATGCGGTGGATTTTTCCGGCACCGAGCCGCTGCTAACCATCGGGACCACCAAATACCCGCTCTCCCAGGTCCGGGATGTGCGCACCCCGACGGCGGCCACCTGACCCGGCCCGACACGTTTTCGGTCCCGAATACGTTGATTTTCCTGCTAATTCTTAACCTGTTGTTCGTTTCCCCTTAGCTGAATTTTAAGCCAGCATCGCTACTCTGCCTTCCTATGGTCAGGTTGAGTAGAGAGTAAAATGACCGTACAGATGCGTCCTCGCGTTAAGTACGTTATCGGACCGGACGGAAGTCCGCTCACGATCGCAGATCTTCCCCCCGCCAATACGCGGAGGTGGGTCATTCGGCGAAAAGCCGAAGTTGTTGCTGCGGTGCGCGGTGGTCTGCTCAGCCTCGAAGAGGCCTGCGACCGCTACACACTCAGCGTCGACGAGTTCCTGAACTGGCAGGCTGCCATCGACAAGCATGGACTTGCCGGCCTGCGGACCACCTGGATCCAGCATTACCGCGAGGGCTGATCCGGTCCGAAACGATACACCAAAACCCGCTGGGCCCGCCCTGCGGGTTTTTTGTTGTTGTGCAACTCGCTGGCCCTGAGCTCTCAGTCTCCCTGCCCCTCGTGGGGAGGGATCAGGGGGGAGGCAACTCAAGGCACCGCCCTCTCAAATCCATCACCTCTAGGGCGTCGCCGCCCCCATCCACCTTGCCCCGGCCTCCCGGCCCAGCAACCGCGTGTAATACTCCCGCACCACGGCAAACTCCGGCTTCTCCGCCTCGGCGCTCATCCAGCGATGCACGGAAAGACCCAGCGCAACATCGGCAATGCTGAAGGTCTCGCCCGCGATGAACGGCGTTCCCTTGGCCAACTGCCCCTCCAGTAACGCCATCTTCTCGTTCCAGGCCTGCAGCGATTGCGCGATCCGTTCGGGATCGTCATAGCCCGGCGTTTTGCGCACGATCGCCTGCACCGCATAGCCCCAGGCCGGCCCAAGCTCGCTAACCTGCCAGCTCAGCCATTGCAGCACCCGAGCCCGCTCCCGCAGGTCCATCGGCAGCAGCCGCCCGTCGCCCGCCTTTTCGGCGAGATAGATCAGGATTGCATTGCTTTCCCACAGCACGAACCCATCGTCGATCACCACGGGCACCTGCCCATTGGGGTTGAGCGCCAGAAACTCGGGCACTTTGGGGTCCCGTAGCGGCAAACCCCAGTCCTCCCGCTCATAGGGCATCCCCAACTCGTCGGCCGCCCACAACACCTTGCGCACATTGATGGACGTGACCCGCCCCAGCACTTTCAACACGCCTGCTCTCCCATCCGGCAATTTTTACCCCCGTCACGTAGCCAGACCAATAAGTTAAGACAATGTTTACCATACACTAGGTAATTTTTGCCGGGCGGCTGCTTTCAAAGCCGGTGACGTGAACCTCGAGTACCGACTTGAATAACCTGACCCAGCTCATCAACCGCATCGGCCTGCCGCGCCTCGCTGCCATGGCCACCGTCGCGGTGCTGATGCTGGGCTTTTTCGCCTTCCTGATGCTGCGCGCCTCCGCCCCCAACATGGCGCCGCTTTATACCGGGCTGACGCTCGAAGATTCCTCGGCCATCACCACCGAGCTGCAAACCCTTAACATTCCTTTCGAGCTGCGCGGCGAAGGCGACACCATCCTCGTGCCCCGCGAGCAGATCACCAAGCTGCGCATGGATCTCGCCGGCGCGGGCCTGCCCACTCGTGGCCAGGTGGGTTACGAGATCTTTGACGAGCAGAACACCCTTGGGGCCACGAGCTTTGTGCAGAACATCAACAATGTTCGCGCCCTCGAAGGTGAGCTCGCGCGCACCATTTCCTCGCTCGCTCGCATCAAGTCCGCCCGCGTTCACCTCGTCCTGCCCGAGCGCGAACTGTTCCGCCGCGAGCGCAAGGATCCGTCTGCGTCCATCGTCCTGTCCGTGCGCGGCGAACTGGCCGCCGGCGAAATCCGCGCCATCCAGCATCTCGTTGCCTCGGCCATCGAAGGCCTTTCGCCCACCCGCGTTTCCATCGTCGATGATGCCGGCACGCTCCTGGCCTCGGGCACCGGCGACAGCGCCTATGGCGCGCTTGCCGGCGAAGCTGCCGAAAAAACGCTCGGCTACGAAAATCGCCTGCGCACTCGCCTTGAAGACATGCTCGCCAACATAGTTGGCGCCGGCCGCGCCCGCGTCGAAGTTGCGGCCGAGATGGACTTCAATCGCTCGACCACGACCTCCGAGACCTTTGATCCCGAAGGCCAGGTGGTCCGCTCCACCCAGTTGCGCGAGCAGGAGAACCAGTCCGGCTCCAGCCAGAACCAGGTCAGCATCGCCAACGAACTCCCCGGCGCGTCCGCCCAGAACGGCGCTGATGGCACGCTTGAGCAGGGCACCACCTCCGAGGAAGTCACCAATTACGAAATTTCCAAGACGACCCAGACCGCCGTCACCGAAGCGGGCAGCATCAAGCGCCTCTCGGTCGCCGTGGTCGTGGATGGTGTTTACGCCGATGATGGCGCCGGCAACCTGACCTATACCCCCCGCACCGCCGACGAAATCGCCCAGGTCTTGACCCTCGTGCGCTCCGCCGTCGGCTATTCGGAAAGCCGCGGCGACAGCGTTGAAGTCGTCAACATGCAGTTCGCCGAGCGCCCCGAACTCAACCTGCCCGGCACCGACAGCGCCGCAGGTCTCCTCGATTTCACCCGCGACGATCTGATGAACGGGGCCGAAATGGCCGTGACCCTGCTGATCGCCCTGGCGGTGGTATTTTTCGTGCTGCGCCCGCTGCTCAAGCGTGCCCTCGTCCCCGAGTCCCAGCCCCTGGCCCTGCCGGCGGGCACCGAACTGGGCGCCCCAGTCGCTCTGGGGCCGGAAGGTCAGCTCGTGCCTGTCGCCGCGCCCGAATCCATCACCGGCGATCCCGACTGGATGGCCAATGCCCGAACCCTGGGCGAA
>JAQSXP010000190.1 GCA_029256605.1 Devosia sp.
AGGGCCCCCGCCCGATGCGCCGAGCGCAACAGTCCCTCAAGACTGCGGGCGGGATGATTGAGGGGCAGCGGCTCTTCGGGGAAGACATCGGTTGCCGCCCGGATATGACCGCTGCGCACCGCCTCCATCAGCGCCTCGAAATCCACCACGTCAGCGCGGCTGAGGAGGATGAACGCGGCGCCCGGGCGCATGCTGTTGAAGGCCTCAGCGCCAAGGAACGCCTTGTTTTCCGAGGTTACGGCCGCGACGACGAACACGAAGTCGCTTTGCGTCAGCACATCGTCGAGCGTCGCCGGAACCACGCCATGCTCTTGGAGCAGCGATGGTGGCAGCCAGGGGTCGAACACGCGAACCCGGGCGCGAAAGCCGGCGAGGAGCCGGTTGAGCGTGCGGCCCAGATCGCCAAAGCCGATAATGCCGATCTCCGAGCCGCTCAGCAGCCGGGCGCTCCGGTTGCCATCGCCACCCCAAAGCTCGGTGCCGGTGCGGAAAGCCGCATCATTGCCGCTGATCCCGCGCGCCAGATCAAGCGCCAGGCCGAGGCCCAGCTCCGCCACCGGCTCGGCAAACACCGCTCCGGTGGTGACCACATGGATGTCCCGCTCGAACAACGTGTCGTAGGGCATGTTGTTGATGAGATTGCTTTCGACATTAAAGACGCAGCGCAGATTGGTGAGCTGGTCGAGAACCGCCGGGGAGATGGGCGGCTGACCCAGGATATAACGCGCTTCGGCGAGGCTTTCCGCAGGGACCGCATCGAGCGCGTTTGGCTCGATTTCGAGCACCCGATAGCGGGCAAACAGCGCGGCGCGCGCTTCGGGGGTGAAGATGAGATCGATGCTGCGGGGATGGGGCGCGCTGATGATGAGGGGTTTGGCGTGGGAGGGCATAGGGCACCATGGCGCGGCAAAGGCGTGCCGGGGCGTGCTCGCCGCCACGGTCACACCCGTTCTGCCGGTTGTTGGGAGAAAGCCAGGGGCGGAACGCTCCGGGAGCGCTCCGCTACGGCGATCGCTGGGCTGAACTATTGGCAGGCGCCGGGATCGGCCTGGGTGCACTTGTTGAATTCGAGATAGGTGAATTCTTCCACCGGCTCGCCTTCGATCAGCTTGATCATCAGGTCGGGGGCCTGGTGGCCCATCTCGAAGGGCTGCTGGGCCACATTGGCGTGCGAACGGCCTTGTTTGAACGCCTGGACTTGGGTGTCGAGCAAGTCGGAGGATACGATCACGATCTCCTTGGATTGGAGCTTGTTCATGATCGGATCGGTGACCTGGGTATAGGCCTGCGGGCTGAACTGGGCCCAGCCGCCAACGAGGAAGAGGGCGTCGATATCGGGATTGGCGGTCAGCACGTCGGTGAGCTGCGTATTGGCCAGGGCCGAGTCGTCATTGGTGTAGACGGGGCAGCCTTCCACTTCGGTCCAGCCACCCTGGCCGGTGAGGCGGTCGGTGTTTTCGGCGCCCGCAAGCGTGTCGCGCGCGCCGGCGACGCGCTCATTGATGTTGGCCGCCGCCACATTGCCGAGCTGGAAGCAGACCGTGCCGCCCTCGGGCTTGAGGGCCATCAGTTCCTTGGCGATTTCCTCGCCCAGCAGATAATTGGAGTGCCCAATGAAGCCCTTGCGCAGATCGGCATCGGCTTCCAGCAGATCGGCATCGATGGTCATGATCGGGATGGTGGGCGCGCGCTGGCGCAAGAGGTTCGCCATGGCCGGGGCGTTGGACGGCGAGATCGCCATGGCGGCAACGCCGCGGGTCAGCAGATCGTCAACGATCTGGACCTCGCCTGCTTCATCCGATGACAGGGCCGGGCCGGTATAGGTGCAGATATACTCGGAATCCGGGTTTTCCTCGTTCCACAACTCGCAGCCCTGGTGCATCTCCTCGAAATAGGGATTGTCGAGGCCCTTGACGACGATGGCGAGTTCTTTCTTGTCCTGCGCCATGACCGGGTTGCAGGCCATGACGAGGGTGCTGCCGGCGAGCAGCAGCCAGAGTTTGGTGTTCATTGTCTCACTCCCATATTCTCAGCTCGGGCTCGTTGGCCCGCAACAATAAGCAGACACGGGCAACACGCCCGCTCCTCAGTCGGCTTCAATAAAGTCGGGGTCTTCAACTGGCCGGAAAGTCGCCAGCCTCCTCACAATACAATGCTTAGTACCCGCAAGCGCGAAGTCAACTGGCTAGTTCGAGCGGTTGTGCTTGGCTCAGCCAAGCAGGAGCATTGACGGGCCCGACTGGGCCAACCTAAGCTTGCCGGCAAAGGAGGCGGGCAAACCGCCGGGGCGAGGAGCGATGGCATGAGCGTGTTGGAGCTGGACCACGTGTCCAAGCACTATGGTGCGATCCAGGCCCTGAGCGATGTTTCCCTCACGCTCAATGCGGGGGAATGCGTGGGGCTGGTGGGCGACAATGGCGCGGGCAAGTCGACCCTGGTCAAGATCATCGCCGGCAACTTCCACCCGAGCAGCGGCGAAATCCGCATCGATGGGCAAAAGACCGATCTGCATAGCCCCAAGGACGCGCGCACCAAGGGCATCGAGATCGTCTACCAGGATCTGGCGCTGGCCGACAATCTGACCGCGGCCGCCAATATCTTCATGGGCCGCGAGCTCACCAATGGCTTTGGCATTCTTGATTATCGCGCCATGTACAGGCGGGCAGGGGAGCTGTTTGCCGAACTGAAATCGGAAACCCGACCGCGCGACGTTGTGCGGCGCATGTCGGGCGGGCAGCGCCAGGCCGTGGCGATTGCGCGAACGCGGCTATCCAACCCCAAGATCGTGCTGATGGACGAGCCGACGGCGGCCATCAGCGTGCGCCAGGTGGCCGAAGTGCTCAACCTCATCCGGCGCCTCAAGGACCAGGGCATGGCCGTAGTACTGATCAGCCACCGTATCCCCGATATTTTCGAAGTCTGCGACCGGCTGATCGTGCTGCGGCGGGGCCGCAAGGTTGGCGACAAGCGCGTCGCCGACTCCTCGCCCCAGGAGGTCACCGGCCTCATCACCGGCGCCATCGAACAGGTCTAGGGAGCAACAGAGATGGCCGCCGATTCATCCCTTTCGAGCGCGATCGACCAGCAAACCCATCGGGGTTTCCTGCCCTGGCTGCTCAGCCGGCAAGTGTTCTGGGTGGTGGTCGCTACCCTCGGGGCCTGCCTCTTCCTGTCGCTCTACACCTCGACCTTTGGCACGGCGCAGAACCTCTTCAACGTCACCCGCAACTTTGCGTTTGTCGGCATCATCGCGCTGGGCATGACGGCGGTGATCATGACGGGAGGGATCGATCTTTCGGTGGGCTCGACCGTGCTGGTCGCCGCCATTGTCACCAGCACGCTGATGGCGAGCGGGCTGCCATTGAGTATCGCCATGCCGGCAGCTTTGGGGGCAGCGCTGCTGATCGGCCTCGTCAACGGGGTCTTTGTCGCGGTTCTGGGCATGCCGCCCTTTGTAGTGACGCTGGGCATGATGTCGATCGCCCGCTCGCTGGGCATGGTGCTGTCCAACAACAAGCTGATCTATGAATTCGGGCCCGACCAGGGGCTGCTGTTTGCCATTGGCGGCGGCTCGGTGGTGTTCTTTGGGCTCCCCGTGCCCAATCCGCTGCTGGTGATGATTGCCCTGGCGCTGGTCACGGGCTTTGCTTTCCGCTGGACCAAATGGGGCCGCCATGTACTGGCCATCGGCGGCAATGAACATGCCGCTGTTCTCACCGGCATTCCGGTCCGCGCCGTCAAGGTTTCGGTTTATATGTTCGCGGCCTTCACCGCGGGCCTTACGGGCTTTCTCGAAGTGGGCTGGCTGGGTGGCGTCAGCACCGGGCTGGGCACCGGCATGGAGCTGACGGTGATCGCGGCGGCCGTGATCGGGGGCGCCAATCTCTCCGGCGGCAGCGGCTCGGCGCTCGGGGCGGTAATGGGCGCGGCGCTGATCGAGGTGATCCGCAACAGCCTGATCCTCCTGGGGATCAGCACGTTCTGGCAGGGCACTTTCGTGGGCTCGGCCATCGTGCTGGCCGTGGCATTCAACAAGCTGCGCGACAAGGACACCAGCGAGTAGCGGAAAGACGCTCCTAGCTCTAGAGGATCTTGCGCGCGATCGCGGCGGCTTGCACCCGGATATCGGGCACGGCCTCGATTTCGAAGAACCGCCCGCGCGTCAGCGGACCGAGCGCCAGCAGGTGCCGCGAGCGCTGCCCATCGGCATTGACCACAAAGCAGTCCGGGCTGACATCGAGCCCGATATGGAGCGGATCCGGACGGGCAGCCCCGCTGGCCACGAGGTCGCGGATCACCGGATTGGAGCTCGAGAGCACATCGACGCTCACCCCGCCGCAATCATAAACGCGGGCGATATCGAGGGTTTCGCGCTCTTGCGTGCCCCGGCGGCGGATGGTGGCACGTACCCCTTCTGGAGCGCGGTCGATGCCGACA
>JAQSXP010000191.1 GCA_029256605.1 Devosia sp.
ATCCAACGACAAGTTCCGCCCCAACACCTCGGGCGCCGTGCATGCCTTTTGCCATGCCGTTCCCGACACCTGGCACCAGATGGGCGTGATCCTTTCGGCGACCGACTCTCTCAACTGGCTCGGGCACATCACCGGCCAAAAGCCCGCCGCCCTGGCCGGCGCTGCCGAAGCGGGTTTCACCGGTCCCGGCGAGGAGATTTTCCTGCCCTATCTTTCGGGCGAACGCACGCCGCACAACAATGCCGGCGCCCGCGGCAGCTTTGTCGGCCTCTCCCACCGCTCCGATCCGGCCCGGCTCGCCCAGGCGGTGATGGAAGGGGTCAGCTTTGCCGTGCGCGACTGCCAGCGCGTCCTTGAGGATGCCGGCACCCAGATCAACCGGCTGATCGCCGTTGGTGGCGGCAGCCGCTCCGCGCTCTGGCTCAAAATGATCGCCACCAATCTCAACACCGAGATTGCCCTGCCTGAAGATGGCGATTTCGGCGGCGCGTTGGGCGCGGCCCGTCTCGGGCTCTGCGCGGCCACCGGCGCCAACCCCGCCGAGGTGATGACCATGCCCGCCATCAAGACCGTCATTGCACCCGATGCCCGTTTGTCGGCTGCCTATACCGAGCAATACCAGCGCTACCGCGCGCTTTATCCCGCCATCGAGGAGGCACGTTCGTGACTGATTTCTTCAAGGGCATTTCGCCCGTCAAATATGAAGGCCCGTCGAGCACCAATCCGCTCGCCTATACCCATTACAACAAGGACGAGATGGTCGCCGGCAAGCGGATGGAAGACCATATCCGCCCCGCCATCGCTTATTGGCACACCTTTGCCTATGAAGGCGGCGACCCCTTTGGCGGCCGCACCTATGATCGCCCCTGGTTCGATCGCGGCATGGACGGCGCCAAGATGAAGGCGGACGTGGCCTTCGAGCTCTTCGAATTGCTCGACGCGCCCTTCTTCTGCTTCCACGATGCCGATATCGCCCCCGAAGGGGAAACCCTCGCCGAATCCAACCGCAATGTGCGCGCCATCGGCGAGATCTTTGCCAGGAAGATGGAAACGAGCCGCACCAAGCTCCTTTGGGGCACGGCCAACCTCTTCTCCAACCGCCGCTACATGGCGGGCGCTGCCACCAATCCCGATCCCGAGATCTTTGCCTATGCCGCCGGCCAGGTGAAGAACGTGCTCGAGCTCACCCATGAACTGGGTGGCGCCAATTATGTGCTCTGGGGCGGTCGCGAGGGCTATGAAACCCTCCTCAACACAAAGATTGGCCAGGAGCAGGACCAGATGGCCCGGTTCCTGCATCTCGTGATCGAGCACGCCGACAAGATCGGCTTTAAGGGCCAGATCCTGATCGAGCCCAAGCCGCAGGAGCCATCCAAGCACCAGTACGACTTCGACGTCGCCACCGTTTACGGCTTCCTCAAGAAGTACGGTCTCGAAACCCGTGTGAAGTGCAACATCGAAGTCGGGCACGCCTTCCTTGCCAACCATTCCTTCGAGCACGAACTGGCGCTGGCCGCGTCGCTGGGCATGCTGGGTTCGGTCGATGCCAATCGCAACGACCTGCAGTCGGGCTGGGATACCGACCAGTTCCCCAATGACCCGCGCGAAATGACCCTGGCCTTCCTGCAGATCCTCAAGAATGGTGGCCTCGGGTCAGGCGGCTTCAACTTCGACGCCCGTGTCCGCCGTCAGTCGCTCGATCCCCAGGATCTGCTGATCGGCCATATCGGCGGTCTCGACGTCCTCGCCCGCGGTCTCAAGGCCGCCGCCGCCATCATTGCCGACGGCACCTATGACCAGGCAGTCGACCAGCGCTATGCCGGCTGGACCGAAGGCCTTGGCCAGGACATCCTCTCGGGCAAGCTGTCGCTGGCCGACCTCGCCCAGAAAGTGGAAACCGAGAACCTCAACCCCCAACCCGTTTCGGGTCGCCAGGAATATCTCGAAAACCTGATCAACCGCTTCATCTAGGCAGTTGAGGCACAAAGCCTCGGTGCCATCCCACCCCTCCCCCTTGAGGGAGGGGCCGGGGGAGGGGGTTCCGGCCTCTCCCCCGCTCCGACTTCGCCGCTCGATCGTCCCCGCTTCGGACAGTTCGAACCGCACCCGATCTCTCCTCCGCCACCCCGCCCCCTTGAGGGGAGGGGCCGGGGGGAGGGGGTCCCTCAGTGACCCCGCCAACCATCCCAGTCCTCTGCTCCATAGAGGACCCAAGGCACCGCCACCGCTGCGCTCGCGCGAGGAACCCATGCCCACCATCACCAATCCCATTCTGCCCGGCTTCAACCCCGATCCCTCGATTTGCCGCGTCGGCGAGGATTATTACATCGCCACCTCCACCTTCGAGTGGTTCCCCGGCGTGCAGATCCACCATTCCCGCGACCTCGCCAACTGGGACCTTGTCTGTCGCCCGCTCACGCGCAAGACCCAGCTCGACATGCGCGGCGATCCCGATAGCTGCGGCGTCTGGGCGCCCGACATCTCCTATGCCGATGGCCTGTTCTGGCTCGTTTACACCGACGTCAAGCGCAAGGACGGCTCCTTCAAGGACGCGCACAACTACATCGTCACCGCGCCCTCCATCACCGGCCCTTGGTCGGACCCGATCTACATCAACTCCTCGGGCTTTGACCCCTCGCTGTTCCACGACGATGACGGGCGCAAATGGTTCGTCAACATGCTCTGGGACCACCGCACCCGCCCGCTGAAATTCGCGGGCATTGCGCTCCAGGAATTCGACCCCGCCGCCGGCAAGCTGGTCGGCCCCGTCACCAATATCTACCAGGGCACCGACCTCAAGCTCGTCGAAGGCCCCCATCTCTATAAGCGCAATGGTTGGTACTACCTGCTGACTGCCGAAGGCGGCACCGCCTATGAGCATGCCTGCACCTTCGCCCGTTCGCGCACCATCGACGGGCAATACGAAACCCACCCGGACAAGCATATCCTCACCTCCAAGGATGCGCCCTTTGCCGCCATCCAGCGCGCCGGCCATGGCGATCTCGTCGACACTCCGGATGGCAAGACCTATCTTGTCCATCTCGGCGGCCGCCCTACCACCCAGAACCGCCGCTGCGTGCTGGGCCGCGAAACCTCGATCCAGGAAGCCTATTGGGGCGATGACGACTGGATTCACGTGAAACAGGGTCCCGTGCCCTCCCTCCACGTCGACGTGCCCGGCACCCGCAACGACACCCCCTATTGGAGCGAGCAGCGCTATAGCTTTGCCGATGGCCAGTTGCACCAGGACTTCCAGTGGCTGCGCACCCCCGAGCCCGAGCGCATCTTTGCTCTCGAGGATGGCAAGCTGCGCCTCTTTGGCCGCGAATCCATCGGCTCCTGGTTCGAGCAATCCCTCGTCGCCCGCCGCCAGACCCATTTCTCCTATGATGCCGAAACCACGCTCAGCTTCGATCCCGTCGACGAGCGCACCATGGCCGGCCTCACCGCCTATTACAGCCGCTATAATTTCTTCTACCTGGCCGTCACCGCCCATTCCGATGGTCAGCGCGAACTGCTCTTGATGAGCTCGGAAATGAGCTGGCCCGACGGCAATCTGCGTTTCCCCGCCGAGCCGGTGCAAATCCCCCAGACCGGCAAGGTCAAGCTCGCCCTCTCCATTCGTGGCGCCGCCTTGCAGTTCTACTACGCCCTCGAAGGCGAAGCCCTGCAGCCCATCGGCCCGGTGCTCGATGCCTCGATCCTTTCGGACGAATGCGGTGGCCACCAGGCCCATGGCTCCTTTACCGGCGCCTTTGTCGGCGTCGCCGCCCAGGATCTCAACGGCACCGCCCGCCCGGCCGATTTCGATTATTTCATCTATCGTCCCGAGCACCACGCCAGCGACCGCTACGAAATCTGAGACTCCAAAAACGAAGGGGCAGGGCAGGGCATCTCTCCCGCCTGCCCCTTCACATCTTGCGGATGGGGGCGACAGCGCGTCGCACCTGTTCTATCCTCACTCCGTTGCGGCTGCGGGTCCGCCCTGCGCATCACTGGCGTCGCTCAGCGGGCCATGTGGCCTCCATTGGAGGATAAACTCGCCATGGCCAATTTCCACATCGTCACCGGCGCGGGCACCAAGCTCGATATGCCGGTTATCCGCACCATCACCTTTGCCGATCTGGTCGCGGCCCTGCGCGCCGGGGCCGACGATTTCTGGGCCAAGCCCAGCCATTATCTGCTGCTCGCCGTGATCTACCCCATTGTCGGCGTCGTGCTCACCGTCTGGATGAGCGGCTTTCAAACCTGGCCGCTGCTTTATCCCCTGATTGGCGGCTTTGCCCTCATTGGCCCCATAGCCGCGCTCCCCCTGTATGAAGTCAGCCGCCGCCGCGAGCAGGGCGAGGATATTTCCTGGGGCGAGGCCATGAGCGTGCTGCGCTCCCCCGCCATCGGTGCCATTGCCGTCATCGGCATCATGCT
>JAQSXP010000192.1 GCA_029256605.1 Devosia sp.
GCCCCCACACCGGCAATCACTTCGGGGTGGTGGTGACAGCTGGGTTGGGCAAAGAGGCGGATGCCGTTGTCCACCGCCCCCGCCTTGTGATCCTCAGCGCCGAAATACACTCGTCGCAGCCGCGTATGGGCAATGGCGCCGGCGCACATGGCGCAGGGCTCAAGCGTCACATAGAGATCGCAGCCGTCAAGGCGCCCGGTGCCCCGCCGCGCCAGTGCCGCCCTCATGGCAAGCATCTCGGCGTGGGCGGTGGGATCGGCCAAAGCGCGCATCCGGTTGCGCTCGGCGGCCAGCACCTGCCCTTTTTCCACAATCACGGCTCCAACCGGAGCTTCGCCTTCCGCTGCAGCCTGTTCGGCCAGCTCCAGGGCAAGATCCATCGGGGCTTGAGGCATGCATGATCCTTGGGCGTTCATTGTGGGCCAAGGATTAAGCTCAATCGGCCGGGCCGCGCAATCCACCAACCCACTCGTCCAATAGCGCCTCGTCGGTTTGCCCATTGAACTCGGCATTGGCCTCATGATTGGCCTTGGTCACCTCGTCCTCGGCCTCGGGCAACTTGACGCCAGGCGCTGGCTGGTCGCCGTTAAACTGCCGGTTCGCGTCCTGGTTGGCTCTGGTGACATCATCATCAGCGGGAGCTGAAGGCTTTGGCTTGTCGCTCATGGCGCACACTCCTTGCTTGCCTCAACAACGCACCGCTCCAGAGAATGGTTCGCCGCCGCCCTCGTCAATCGCATCGCTGCGGGCGAAGTGGTGGAGCGCCCCGCCAGCGTCGTCAAGGAGCTGGTGGAGAACGCCATCGATGCCGGGGCGAGCCGCATCACGGTCACCACTGCAGGCGGCGGCAAGGCCCTGATCCGCATCGAGGACGATGGCTGCGGCATGGACGGCGACGATCTCGTCCTGTCGGTGGAGCGGCACGCCACCTCCAAACTGTCTGCCGACGATCTCGACGATATCCGCACGCTGGGCTTTCGGGGCGAGGCCCTCGCCTCGATCGGCTCGGTGGCCGAACTCTCCATCGCCTCCCGCACGGCCGATGCCCAGAGCGGGCTGCGGCTGACGGTCCGAGATGGAGTGCGCCAGGGTCCTGTCCCGCATCCGCTCAATCGCGGCACCGTGGTTGAGGTCAAGGACCTCTTCCGCAATGTGCCGGCGCGGCTCAAATTCCTTAGATCCGACCGAGCGGAAGCCGGGGCCGTTACCGAGGTGGTCAAGCGCCTCGCCATGGCTAATCCGGGCGTGCACTTCGTTTTGGGCGGAACCGACCGAACCCCGGCCAACTGGCCAGCGGTGCATGGCGCCGGTGCGCTCGAAGCGCGGCTGGCGCAGATCATGGGCGATGACTTTGCGCGCAACGCCGTGGCTCTGGCCACGCAACGCCATGGCGTGGTGGTCGCGGGTCTGGCCGGGCTGCCCACCTTTACCCGCGCCAATTCGCTGTCCCAGTTCTATTTCGTCAATGGCCGCTCGGTGCGCGACAAGGTGCTGATCGGCGCCATCCGCGCTGCCTATGCCGACTATACTTTCCGCGACCGCTTTCCGGTGGTGGCGCTTTATCTCGCCATCGATCCGGCTGAAGTGGATGTCAATGTTCATCCCGCCAAAGCCGAGCTGCGCTTCCGCGATGCGGGCGCCGTGCGCAGCGCCGTGATCCGCGCCGTTGGCGAAGCGTTGACCGCGGCGGGCTGGAAGGCGTCCTCCAGCGTGGCTGACGACGTGCTCGGCGCCTTCTCGGCTCCGGTCCCAGCATCAAGGCCAGAACTAGCCGAAAGCGTGCCCCTCCCCTATTCCGCCCCCAATTTTGCCCCAGCACCCTACCCCGCCGGCCGGCTTGCGGTAGCGCCAGTACCGCTTCCACGCAGCCTTGCGGGTCTGGCCGAGCCCAGCGCGCGGGTCGAAGCGGTGCCCGAAGCCACCGAGCACTCCTCCGACTACCCACTGGGAACCGCCCGGGCGCAGATGTTTGACAATTTCATCATTGCCCAGAACGGGGACGGCCTCTTGCTGGTGGACCAGCATGCCGCCCATGAGCGGCTGGTCTATGAGCGCTTCAAGCAGCAGATGGCGTCCGGTCCCATCCAGAGCCAGGCGCATCTGATCCCAGTGGTGGTGGAACTGCCCGAGGAAGACTGCACGAGGCTCGAGGAGGCGGCCCCGGAACTGGAGCGCTTCGGTCTGTACCTGGAGCGCTTCGGCCCGCGCGCCGTGGCGGTGCGCGAGACCCCGGCCCTCCTAGGCCAGACGGATGTGGCGGGCCTGGTGCAGGATATCGCCGATGGGCTGGCCGAATGGGAAACCAGCTCGGCGCTGGCCGACCGGATGGAAGCGATCATCGCGCGCATGGCCTGCCATGGTTCGGTGCGTTCGGGCCGGCGTCTGCGGGTGGAAGAAATGAACGCCCTTTTACGCGACATGGAGCGCACGCCCCATTCGGGACAGTGCATCCATGGTCGCCCGACCTATGTGGAGCTCAAGCAGCGCGACATCGAGCGCCTGTTCGGCCGGACGCGCTGATGACCACTGGCATACACCACGTCACCCTAATCACTTCAGACGTGCAGCCCAATGTCGATTTCTATGTCGGCTTTCTCGGGCTGCGATTGGTCAAGCAGACCGGCGGCTACGAAGACGCCCGCCAACTGCACCTGTTCTATGGTGACTATGCCGCCACCCCAGGCTCGCTCATCACCTTCCTCGTCTGGCAGGGTGGATCCGCAGGCCAGGCCGGTGCTGGCCAAGTGAGCGAACTGGCCCTCGCCATCGCGCCAGGATCCATCGGCTACTGGTTGGAGCGCGCTTTGCGCCATCAGATCAAGATCGAGGGCACCGGCAGCGAATTTGGCGAGCCGGTGCTGCGCCTGCGCGATCCCGATGGTGTCGTCATCAAGCTGGTAGGCGTCGAGCTGCCGGTTCTGCCTATGCCGGAGCGGGACATTCCTGCCGAACATGCGGTCAGGCGCATTCGCAGCGTCACGCTCCTGTCGGAAGTGCCCGAGGAAACCGCGGCCTTCATGATCCAGTACTTCGGCTTCCGCGCCGCTGGGAGCGAAGGCACAACTCAACGGCTCGTTTCCGAGACCGGCGATAGCCTTGATATCCGTGATGCATCAGGCTTCTGGCCCGGCGCTCCGGGGGCCGGCACCGCCGATCATGTGGCGGTGCGGGGAGCCGATGCGGCCGAGATCGAGGCTGTTGAAGCAGAGTTGCGCAAGCGCAATTCGAGCATAACCAACCTGCATGACCGGCAGTATTTTACCTCCCTCTATGTGCGCGAACCAGGCGGCACCCTGATCGAGATGGCCAGTGATGGCCCCGGCTTCACCTTGGACGAAACGCTTGAAGACCTGGGCAAGACCCTCTTCGTGCCGCCGCAGGCTCAGCCCGAAGCCGAAGATATCAAGGTCATGCTGCCCCAGTTTGGCCTGCCCGATGCGGATCGGGTGATCTATCGCGACCTGATCTACACCCATCGCTTCTACACGCCCGACGCCCCCGATGGCCGAACGATCGTGCTATTCCATGGCACGGGAGGCAGCGAAAGCGACCTCATGCCGCTGGCCCACCGTGCGGCTCCCGCGGCCACCCTGCTAGGGCTACGCGGGCGCGCCACCGAAGAGGCTACGCGCCGCTGGTTCCGGCGGCTTGCTCCGACCCGGTTCGATCAAAACGATATCCGTTTTGAAGCCGAGGCATTGGGGGCTTTCATGGAAGAAGCCCGGTCGGCCTATCCCGCGATGCGTGATCGACTGGTGGGCCTCGGGTACTCCAACGGTGCCAATTTCCTTGCCGCCACCTTGCTGTTGCAGCCGGAGTTCCCGATCCGCCGCGCCGTGCTGCTGAGACCAGTCCCCGTTCTCGACCCACTCCCCACTGCGGACCTCACCGGTGTTGATATCCTCATTGTCGCTGGCCAGCAGGATCCCAATCGGGCTCGAACCGAGGACCTTGCAGCGACATTGCGCGGCGCCGGTGCCGCAGTGACGCTGCACGCCCTGCCTGCTGGCCATGAGATCGTCCCCGAAGACGCCGGGTTCATCCAGAACTGGCTGGCGGACTGAAAACCGCCAGCCCTCAATCGCTACTGAAATACGCTGGCGCCGCGGTCGGCCACGCCCACAAGGCTGCGCATGCCCGCGAAGAGTTCGCGTCCCATGCCCCATTGCTGGTCGCTCAGATCCTCGGTAGCGGGCGAGCGGGCATTGAACTCGGCTTCGTCGCCCAGGAACTGCAAGGTCCCGGCATTGGCGTCGAGCCGGATCATGTCGCCATCGCGCAACTTGCTGATGGGCCCACCATCCACCGCTTCGGGGGTCAGGTGAATGGCCGCCGGCACCTTGCCCGACGCGCCCGACATGCGTCCGTCGGTCAGTAGCGCCACCTTGAAGCCGCGATCCTGCAGCACGCCCAGTGCGGGGGTGAGCTTGTGCAGCTCCGGCATGCCAATGGCGCGAGGGCCGGAGAAGCGAACCACGGCGATCATGTCGCTGTCGAGGGTTCCAGCCTTGAAGGCCGCTTGCAGCTCTTCCTGCCCGTTGAAAACGCGCGCGGGCGCTTCCACCACCCGGTGCTCGGGCTTTACCGCGGAAACCTTGATCACCGCCCGGCCAAGATTGCCGGTCAGGCGCTTGAGCCCGCCGCTGGCCTGGAAGGGGGCGGCCGTGCCGGTTAACACCTTGGGCAGGTGCGAGTGCTTGGGGGCTGGCTCGAAGCTCAGCTTGTCCTCGATCAGCTTGGCTTCCACCGTGTAGTTGGAAAGGCCATCGCCCCAGACGGTCTTTACATCTTCATGCAGGTGACCGGATTCCAGCAGTTCCTGAATAAGAAAGCCCATGCCGCCAGCTGCGTGGAAATGGTTCACGTCGGCAACGCCATTGGGATAAACGCGCGCCAGCAGCGGGGTGGCGTCGGAAAGATCGGACATGTCGTCCCAGGTCAC
>JAQSXP010000193.1 GCA_029256605.1 Devosia sp.
GCTCTCCAATATCTATTTCGCCAACAGCGTCTTTCCGCTGCGCCAGGCGCTCGAAAAGCAGCTGCATGTGGGGCTGGGCACCGATATTTCCGGTGGGCCTAGTGCCTCGATGTGGGAGGCGTGCCGCACAACGGTGCAGGTGTCGCGCATGCTCGAAGAAGGGGTGGACCCGGCGCTTCCGGCGGCCGAGCGCGGACGCGGCACTGGACGGGTGGATCTCGTCACCGCGTTTCACCTGGCGACAGCTGGGGGCGGGGTGGCGCTCGACCTGCCGATCGGGGTGTTTGCGGAGGGCTACCGGTTCGATGCACTCGCCATCGACACCGGGGCGGTGGATGGCGGGATACGCCTCTTCGGGCAAACCGAGCCCCCGGCAGTGTTCGAAAAGATCGTTTATGGCGCCAATCGCAGCAATGTTGCTGGCGTCTGGGTGGACGGGATTTCCCGCGTCGACCGGGGCCAGCGGGCGGGTGCCGGGAGCGGCGGCAATCACGCCTAAACCATTGGGCGCAGATTCATTTTTGGAGTCGGAACGAATCACCGGGCGCGGGATTGAGTCGGCCTGTTAGTGATTCGAGAGTACCCGCCATGCCTGCTTCGCGCCCGGCCTGGAGGGGCCAGATCCGCCTCTCCCTGGTCTCGATTGCCGTCGAGCTTTATCCGGCCCAAACCGAAGCACGCACCCGATTCCGAATGATCCACCAGCCGACGATGCAGCCGGTCCACTATGAAAAAGTGGTGGACGGGATCGGCGCGGTCGAGCCCGAAACCATTATCAAGGGCTTCGAATATGAAAAGGGCGAGCATGTGCTGCTGAGCGAAGACGAGCTCGACGCGGTCAAGCTCGAAACCAAGCGCACGCTCGAGTTGTCGCAGTTCGTTGAACTGAGCGAAATCGATCCGGTCTATTTCAGCAAGGCGTATTATGTGCAGCCGGCGGACGACCTCGCCGAGGATGCCTATGTGGTGATCCGCGATGCGTTGCAGCAAGGCCAGAAAGTGGGGATCGGGCAGATCACCATGAATGGCAAGGAGCATCTGGCAGCGCTGCAGGCTTCGGGCGAGGGGCTGGTGCTCAATACGCTGCATTATAAGGAAGAGCTCAAGGATGAGCGCGAGTTCTTTGGCCGCATCGATCCGGCGCCCGCCGACGAGGCGGCGGTCAAGATGGCAATGGCGCTGATGGAACGGCAAACCGAAAAATTCGATATCGCCGCCTTCCACAATCATTACGAGGACAGCGTCAAGGAGCTGATCACGGCCAAGCTCAAGACGCATACCAAGCGCAGCAAGCCCAAGGCGGAGCCGGCCGAACCCATCAGGGGCAGCAGCAATGTGATCGATTTGATGGCTTCGCTCAAACGCTCGATCGAGCAGGCGCCGGCCGCTGAAGCCAAGCCGAGCGCACCGCGGCGGGCGGCGGCAGCAAAGGCACCCAAGGCGCCTTCCACCTCGAGCAAGGCGCCCGCCAAGCGCGCCCCTGCCAAACGCGCGCCGGCCAAAAAGGCGGGCTAGCGTTCAGCGAGTCAGCAGTGCCCGGCTGGCAGAGAACTTGGCTCAGCCGAAGCGGATCAGCGCCTTAAGGAAGCCATCGGGACGATCCCGGGTGGTGTCGAGGGCGGTGTCGAGCTCTTCGAGCGCGAAATCATGGGTGTAAAGGCTCGACGGATCGAGCTTGCCAGCCATGATGGCATCGGCGGCATCGCGAATGCCCTGAATATAGATCCTGGGGTCGCGCTCATGGGCGTTGATCACGTCGAGCCCGCGCCAGTTCCAGAGCTGCATGTTGATCTGGCGCGGCCCATCCTGGTGATAGCCGGCGACGATCAGCTTGCCGCGCTCGCGGGTCAGCTCGGCCGCGAGATCAAGCGGCCATTGCTTGCCCACCGCTTCAATAACGCGATCGCAGAACTGACCATCGGTCAGTGCCTTGACCTGCTCGATGATCTGCCAGTGATCGTTCATCGGGATCACTTCGGCGGCGCCCATGGATTTGGCGATATCAAGGGAATAGGGGCGCCGCGAAATGGCGATGACCCTGGCGCCGGCGCGCGAGGCCAGCTGGGTGAGGAGCGCGCCCAGAAAACCGATGCCGACAATGGCAACAGTCTGGCCGGGCTGAATGTCGCTGCGCTTGAAGATGTTCATGGCGCAGCCCAGCGGCTCGCCGGGGAAGGGCTGGTTGTCGAGAGCGGCGGGCAGCTTCACCACGGCATCGGCCTCGGCCACGTCGTGGGTAGCGTAGCTATGATAGGACAGCGCGGCCACGCGGTCGCCGACCGCCAGGCCAGTCACGCCTTGGCCCAGCGCATCGATGCGCCCCCAGCCTTCATGGCCAAGCCCGCCGGGCTCGGTGGGGAACTGCATCCATTCGGGGCCCGCCCAAGGGGTGAGATTGGACGCACAAACGCCGCAGCCTTCGAGCGCCACGCGAACCTGGCCGGGGCCGGGCTGGGGCGCTGACTGGCGATCAATGCGAATGGCGCCGGGGCCGGTAACCACTGCGGCCGCCATCTCGGGTGCTGCTGCCTCGATCTCGCTCATGACCTGCCTTTCGGTTGAGTTTCAGGGCGCCCAAAGGGGCGCAATCAGGGCTGTCTTGGTAGCGCAAGGCGAGGCGGTTGTCCGCAAGTTTTGCTGCGGGGAGCTGCGTCAGATGGGGTGAGGGGAGGAGGGCCGCTCTTGGGTAGGCATGAGGGAGCGAAGGGGTTGCTGGGGTCGTCCGGTGGTTGGCGGAGGGACCCCCTGCCTAGTTCTCCCTCAAGGGGGAGCAAACGATATAGGCAGGCTTGGGTGCATTTGAATGCTGCCGATTGCCTCGGATTGCTCCGCTGGAGCGAGTTGCCTTGCAGTCGGCTGGAAGCTCCTCAGGGGGAGGAGACTGGATCCGGGCTGGCGGGAAACCAGCCTATAGGCAGGACGTTATAGAGAAAGAATCGGCAGCTGGAGGAGAGGACGCGCTGGCACCAAGGAACATAAATGCACGTTGGTATAGTTTGGTTCCAAGAGTGGCTAAATAAAATAGGTTATAAGTAACTTGGGTTAATTTGCGTGCCTGAAGCCGTGCAGATCGGGCTGGTGTGCTTGACCTGAAAGCATCATCTAAGTACATGAAGCTGAGGCAGCTTTGCTGCTGCGCTGGTTTCCTTGGCGGCAATTTTCCGGTTCATGCAGCCCCTCAGGGTTGCCTGGGTGCCGCAATCAGGGGAAACTGGCTTTGGTTGTTCTTTTCTGCCGAGATCTCGGCGGATCTTCAAGCGTCAGGTGCACATGACTCACGTTCTTATCACTGGTGGTTGCGGCTTTATCGGCCGGTATGTGGCGCAGGAACTGCTGGCCAATAATTACCAGGTGCGCGTTCTGGACGCGATGATCGACCAGGTGCATGGGGATGCGGCAGCGCCAACCCCCGCCGGGGTCGAGGTGATCCGCGCCGATGTGCGCGACAAGGATGCGGTGAACGCAGCGCTCGAGGGCGTCGACAGCGTCATCCACCTGGCCGCCGAAGTGGGCGTGGGCCAATCCATGTATGAAATCGCCCGCTATGTCGGGGGCAATGATCTCGGCACCGCGGTGCTGCTGGAAGCCATGATCGATCGCCCGATCAAGCGCATCGTCGTGGCCTCCTCGATGAGCGTTTATGGAGAAGGCGTTTATGTCGGCCCCGAGGGGCAGCGCTTTGAAAGCATTCGCCGCCGCGCCGCCAGCGTCAAGACCGGCGCCTGGAACCCCACCGGCCCCAATGGCGAAACCCTGACGCCCGCGCCCACCGACGAGCAAAAGCCGGTGGACCTGGCCTCGATCTACGCGCTGACCAAATATTCGCAGGAACGGCAGGTGCTGATCTTTGGCGAGGCCTATGGGGTCGACGCCGTGGCGCTGCGCCTGTTCAACGTGTTTGGCCCGGGCCAGGCGCTGTCCAATCCCTACACTGGTGTTTTGGCCAATTTCGCCTCCCGCCTCACCAATGGGCAGCCGCCCATGATCTTTGAGGATGGCGAGCAGCGCCGCGACTTCGTGCATGTGCGCGATGTGGCCCGCGCCTTCCGCCTGGCGCTCGAAGGGGCCGAAGCGCCCGGCCATGTCATCAATGTGGGCAGCGGCAATGCCTATACGATCACCCAGGTCGCAACGCTCCTGGCCGAAGCCATGGGCGTGCCCCAGATCGCCCCAGACATCATGGGCAAGGCGCGCTCGGGCGATATCCGCAACTGCTTTGCCGATATTTCCAAGGCGCGCGAGCTGCTCGGCTTTGAGCCGCAGCATCGGCTCGAGGATTCGCTGGGCGAGCTGGCGGACTGGGTGCGCGAGGCGCAGGCGATCGACCGGGGCGCCGAAATGAAGCGCCAGCTGGAGGAGCGGGGTTTGGTTTCGTGACAGCGAGCAA
>JAQSXP010000194.1 GCA_029256605.1 Devosia sp.
TTGCCTCAAGAATGGCGCCTTTGCGCCAGGGTGCGCGGGGCTTGTGCGCCTTGTCGACGCAGGGCGTCAAGTGGAACTGCGCTATGCGCCATTTTCCCTTGTCGCCCCCGCTATTTGGCTCTAGTTTGTGGTGCAATTCCAGCGTTGAAAGGGCACTTCGCTGCATCAGGATCTGGTTGATCGCGCTGCGGGCGCGGATCGATATGCTCCCAGCTTTGGGCTCACGGCAGCAGCTTGCTTCAGCGTTTTGGCGCGCTTGTTCGCCATGCCGGCGGAGGCTTTTGCCTCGCCGGCGCCACAAAGATGAACGCCCTCTGAACAAGTGTTCAGGCGGCTCGTTCGCCTCCTTTTTCTCGACCGTTTTCCATCTCACAGGAGCTCCCATTACATGAACAAGTCGCTCGCACTTGCCCTCGGCACGCTCATGGTCGCGGCACCCGTCCTCGCCCAGGAAGAGCCCGTGCTCAATGTCTATAACTGGTCGGACTACATCGCCGAGGACACCATCGCCAATTTCGAGGCGGAAACCGGCATCAAGGTCAATTACGACGTCTACGACACAAACGAGATCGTCGATGCCAAGCTGCTGGCCGGCTCGTCGGGCTATGACATCGTGGTGCCGAGCGGCAATTTTCTGCAGCGCCAGATCCAGGCGGGCCTGCTGCGCGAGCTCGACAAATCGCAGCTGCCCAATCTGAGCAATCTCGACCCGGCCGTAATGGCGACCGCCGCCGATTTCGATCCCGACAATGCTCATGCCGTTCCCTACATGATCAACACGATCGGGCTGGGCTACAACACCGCCAAGGTTGCCGAGGCGCTGGGTGCCGATACGCCAATCGATAGCTGGGATCTCCTGTTCAAGCCCGAGAATGCCGAAAAGCTCGCCAGCTGCGGCATTGCGGTGCTCGATAGCCCCTCGGAAGTGGTGGGCATCGCGCTGCACTATCTCGGGCTCGACCCCAATTCGGAAAGCGAGGAAGACCTCGCCAAGGCCGAAGAACTGCTGACGGCGATCAAGCCCTCGATCCGCTACTTCAACTCGTCGCAGTATATCGATGACCTGGGCAATGGCGAAATCTGCCTGGCGCTGGGCTATTCGGGCGACGTGTTCATCGCCGCCGACGCCGCGGAGCAAGCCGGCCAGGGGGTGGAAGTGGGCTATCTCATCCCCAAGGAAGGCGCGGGCACGCTGATCGACTTCATGGCCATTCCCGTGGATGCCCCCCATCCCGAGAACGCCCACAAGTTCATCAACTACATCCTCGAGCCTGAAGTGGTGGCCGCGATCACCGACTATGTGTTCTATGCCAACCCAAACCTGGCAGCGACCGAGTTCGTCTCCGACGAGGTCAAGAACAATCCCGGCATCTATCCGCCCGCCGAGACCGTCGCCAAGGCCTTTGCCCTGACCGCACACACACCTGAGTTCGAAGAGCTCTTGACCCGCACCTGGACCCGCATCAAAACCGGCCAGTAATAATTCCCAACCATTCGGGGGCGGCCACAGCGCCGCCCCTTCTGACTTTTCGAGTGCGCCATGGCCAAGAAACCCCAGATCGCCGCCGATACCCGACCCTGGCGCGACCCGGCAGCCAAACCCTTTGTGCGCATCAAGGACGTGACCAAGCGCTTCGGCGATGTGTACGCGGTCAACGAGGTGTCGCTCGACATTTTCCAGGGTGAGCTGTTCTGTCTGCTCGGCGGATCGGGTTCGGGAAAATCCACCCTGTTGCGCATGCTGGCTGGTTTCGAGCAACCCACCAGCGGCACCATCGAGATCGATGGCCAGGACATGACGCAGGTGGCGCCCTATAACCGCCCCGTCAACATGATGTTCCAGAGCTATGCGCTGTTCCCCCATATGAGCGTGGAACAGAACATCGCCTATGGGCTCAAGCGCGATCACCTGCCCAAAAACGAGATTGCCGACCGAGTCGAGGAACTGCTCAGCCTCGTCAAGCTGCAGGACTATGGCAAGCGCCGGCCGCACCAGCTCTCGGGCGGGCAGCGCCAGCGCGTGGCCCTGGCGCGGTCGCTCGCCAAGCGGCCAAAGCTGCTGCTGCTCGACGAGCCGCTGGGCGCGCTCGACAAGAAGCTGCGCGAGGAAACCCAGTTCGAGCTGGTCAAAATCCAGGAATCATTGGGCGTCACCTTCATCGTCGTGACCCACGACCAGGAAGAAGCCATGACCCTGGCCACCCGGATCGGGGTCATGAACTATGGCGAGATCGCCATGATCGGCGAGCCTACCGATATCTATGAATTCCCCAATTCGCGCTTCGTGGCCGGCTTTATTGGCTCGGTCAACATGGCCGAAGGCGTGGTGATCGACGACGAGCCCGACCATGTGCGCATTCGCTCGGCGGAGCTGGGTTGCGACATCTATGTCAGCCACGGCGTGGACTGCGCGCCCGACCAGATCCTGTGGTGGGCGGTGCGCCCCGAAAAGATCAGCCTGTCGCGCGAAAAGCCCGAGGATGAGCACGACGCCAATGTCACCAAAGGCATGGTCGAGGAGATCGGCTATCTGGGGGACATGACCGTCTACCAGATCCTGCTCGCCAGCGGGAAGCGCCTGCGGGTGACGCAAACCAACACGGTGCGCGGCAATCCCGACGCGATCACCTGGGACGAAGAAGTGTATTGCGCCTGGGGCGGCAATGCCGGCTCGGTACTGACGGTATGATGGCCAACCCAGCCACAGCGGCGATCGGTTCGAATGCGGCGTTTGGCCAGCCGTCGAGCTTGGCGATGAGCCGGAACCCCCACCCCGTCCCCCCCCTCAAGGGGGAAGGTGTAGATCGGGGCTTGTTGTTATCAGTGCCCCACGAGCCGATCCCCTCCCCGGCCCTCCCCGCAGGGGGGAGGGAGGGCAGAGCACCGGCTTTGGGGATAGGCAACATAGCGGCATCGCCGCAGCTTGAGGGCGTTGGCACCGGAGTTAGTCATGTCCAGTTTTGACATCGAGAACCCGGCGCCCCGGCGGCGGACCTGGACCATGGTGGAGCGCGGGCTCGCTGCGGTTGGCATTTCGGGCAAGATGCTGGTGATTGCTGCCCCCGCGATCTGGCTGACCGTGTTTTTTCTCGTGCCGCTGGTTGTGGTGTTCGGCATATCGCTGTCGATCAAGCAGTTCGGCCGCCCGCCCTATTCCGACCTCATCACTTTCGATGAAAGCGGCACGGTGCAGCTGACGCTGCACCTGACCAATTATCTGCGCCTGTTCACCGACAATCTTTATGTCGCGGCCTATCTCAGCTCGATCCGCATCGCCTTTATCTCGACGATCATCACGCTGCTGATCGGCTACCCCATGGCCTATGCCATTGCCCGGGCGCCCGATCGCTGGCGCAATATCCTGCTGATGCTGGTGATCCTGCCGTTCTGGACCTCGTTCCTGCTGCGCGTTTATGCGCTGACCGGCTTCATGCGCGGCAATGGCGTGATCAACCAGTTCCTCGGGCTGTTCGGCATCGAGCCGCTGGTGATGATGCAGACCGATGTCGCCGTCTATGTCGGCATCGTCTACACCTATCTGCCCTTCATGATCCTGCCCCTTTACACCAATCTGGTGAAGCTCGACGCTTCGCTGCTGGAAGCCTCGGCGGATTTGGGCGCGCGGCCCTGGCGCACCTTCCTGTCGGTGACCATGCCGCTTTCCATGCCCGGCATCATTGCCGGCTCGATGCTGGTGTTCATTCCCGCCATCGGCGAGTTCGTCATCCCCTCGCTGCTGGGCGGTCCTTCGACCCTGATGATCGGGCGCGTCCTCTGGGACGAGTTCTTTGCCAACACCAACTGGCCGCGCGCAGCGGCCGTGGCGGTGGCCATGCTGGTGGTCGTGGTGATTCCGATCATGCTGCTGCAAAAGGCGCAAGACGCCGTGGTGGAGAAGTAAGATGCGGCGCGGCTGGTTTTTGCCCATCGCAGCTTCGCTGGGCTTTGTGTTCTTGTACGCGCCCATCGTGTCGCTGGTGGTGTTCTCGTTCAACGAATCTCGGCTGGTGACAGTCTGGTCGGGCTTTTCCCTCAAATGGTATGGCGAGCTGTTCCGCGACCCGCAGATGCTGGGCGCTGCCTGGCTGAGCCTGCAGATCGCCGCTGTCAGTGCCACCATCGCCTTGTTCCTCGGAACGCTCTGCGCAGTGGCGCTGGTGCGCTTCAAGCGTTTTCGCGGCCGCACCGTGCTCGCGGGTACGGTATCGGCGCCGCTCGTGATGCCGGACGTGATCACGGGCCTTGCGCTGCTGCTCCTGTTCGTCGCCATGGAAGGCACGCTGGGCTGGCCAGCGGGACGCGGCATGCTCACCATCATCATTGCCCATTCCGTGTTCTGCATGGCCTATGTGACGGTGGTAGTGCAATCGCGCCT
>JAQSXP010000195.1 GCA_029256605.1 Devosia sp.
CGACGGCTCGTCGGTGATCGTGCGCGGCCCCGTGGCGCGGCAATGGGCCCGCATTGCCCAGGGTGCGCGCAAGGATATGCGCGTCGCCTATGTGCGGCCAGCCGGGAGTGGTCTCGATGTCTTTGACGCCAACATCTTTGAGGCCAAGGGCTCGTCGGGCACGATCGCGAAGGTGCTGGCCAAGTGTGGCTAGGCCGGTTCGTTCCTAGGCTGGCGGCTCGGTTACGAAAGGCATGATGTCAACGCTGTCCCCGGGAAAAACACTGAAGTGGGGGTGGTTCTCGAAAAGGCGCGCAGCGTCTTCGATCGTCGGCGCTTCCACCGTCAGATAACCGCAAATGGCGTTGCTGGCCGGTGCTGTTCCAGCTGCGGACACCCGCAAGGTTTTTCCGACCATGCCGCCGCGATCAGGAAAATGAGCGGCATTGCGGCTCTCCCACTCCGTCCATTGCGCGACGCCTTTCGCATCAATGGCGTCCTGTTCGGCCTTAGGGAGAGCACGAAAGCGGGCGACGTTTTCGCCCCCCATCATATAAACGGCAAGGAAACGGGGCATAAGCGGCTCCTGGTTCTGGCGTTTCCGAGCGAGCCTAGCGATGCGGGGCCAACTTGTCGCTAGCCTCTTGGATGAAGGGTCCGCCTAGGATTCGTCGCTGCGCCAATGCGGAACGGGCTCAGCCAGGGTCTGGAGAGTGCCAATCTGCGCCCCCGCAATGCGCTGCAGCAGCAGGCGGGTGAGTTCCTGGCCGGCCGAGAACACATCCTCACGGATGCTGTCGATGGCGGGAAAGAGCGTGGGCAGGATGCCCGAGGTCTGCTTGTAGACCAGGTGCAAATCGCTCCCGAGAACCAGGCCGCCATCGCCGAGGCCGCTGACCAGGGAAATGGTGCGCATTTCGCTGTCGCAAATGATGCCGTCAGGGCGTTCGGGCCCTTGCGCCAGCTCGAGCGCCAGCTTGCGCAACTGGGCGGGCTGCATGCCCTGGGTGTTTTCGAGCATGCTGATGGCGATGCCCAGCCGGCCGGCCGCCTTGCCGAACGCGGTGACGATGTTGTGGTGGTTAGTCGTGCTGTCATCGCCGGCCACCAGCATGATGCGCCGGCAGCCCTTTTGCGCCAGCCGCGCCACCGCCAGCGCGGCAAAAGTCTCGGAATGAAAGTCGTGATAAGGGTGGGGGGTATGAAACTCAGTCCGCCCATGGCTGACAAAGGGGAAATCGGCGTCCATCAGCATCTGCACGCGCGGGTCGCGCGGACCAGTATGGGTGATGATGACCCCATCGGCCGTGCGGTTATCGAGCACATAGCGGATGGTATCGGCCGAGGAGTGCCGATCAAATTCGGGGATCACGGTCAAATGGTAGCGCGTGCCCTTAATGGATTGGCCGATGCCCTGGATCATCTGGCGGGCGAAATCGATCGCGTCTTCCGCCCCGTCGAGCACGAGGGCAATTACATTGGTCTTGCCGGTGCGCAGCCGCACGCCGGCGCGGTCGGGAATGTATCCGAGCGAGCGGGCGACTTCATTGACCTTGTCGCGCGTTTCCGGCCGCAGCGTCGTGCCGCCGCGCAGCGATAGCGAAACGGTCGACAGGCTCAGTCCCGTAACTTCGGCGATGGTGCGGAGGGTTACACGCTGGCCCGTGCCAGTGCTCCGGGCACTGTCCAAGCTCTTTTTGCTGCTCATCGATCTCTTCCCGAGGCGCTGTTCTACACGAGGGTGGCAGGCAAGCCAATCACACATCTTATGCAACGATGCAGCGAGTGCCCCGCGCAGTTCTTCTCGAACAGTTCTGGTCTACATCATTGTAAGTACATGGCATTGTGCAGCAAGAAGACCAGAGACGAGCCCGGTGGTGCAATTCAGTTTGCAACGTTGCAGAAACTATGGCTTGGTAACCCTGCCGGAATGGAGGTTCTGGCACGAGCCGCCCGCAAGAGGTGGCGCGAGCAGATGAGGAGGAGTTGATGCTCAAACGAGGTTATCTGACCACGGCGATAACGCTGTCGCTGCTAACGAGCGCTGCAATCCCGGCGCATGCCGAAATCTCCATCATGTATATGGAATCCTTCGCGTCCCTGATCGAGGAAGGGATCAAGGATTTCGAAGCGGCAACCGGAGAAACGGTGAACGCGATCAAGCTGCCCGGGCAAGGCTATGACCAGCGCATTGCGCTGGACCTGAGCGCGGGCACGGCAGCCGACGTCAACCTGATCGACAGCTTCATGGTCAGCGAGCTGGCTTCGGCGGGCTATCTGGCGCCGCTCGGTGAACTCGCGGCCGGCTGGGACCAGTATCAGTATTACCTACCGGGCCTTTTGGAAGTGGCGTCCTATCAGGGAGAGGTCTACGCGCTGCCCACCGACACGGACGTGCGCATGCTCTGGTACGACAAATCCAACTTCGAAAAGGCCGGCATTCCGATGCCATGGGAGCCCAAAAGCTGGGCCGATGTGCTTGATGCGGCGCAAAAGCTCAAGGATGCCGGGGTGCAATACCCGTTCCAGCTGCCCGCTGGCACCAAGCAGGCGGAAGCGGCGACCATGCAGGGCGTCTACATGGCGCTGCTCGGCGCCGATGCGCCCGAAGGCGATCGCAACCGGCTGCTCAACAGGGAAACCAATCAGTGGATCGGCGACAGCCCCGGCCTCCGGCGCACCTTCGATCTCTACTACCAGGTCTATGTGGAGGACGAGCTGAACCCGGCCGATCTCAACTATGCCACCGATATTTCGGCGGCGGTGCGGCAGGCCTTAGCGGACGACAAACTCGGTATCCTAGCGTCCGGTTCGTGGGAGGATGCGTGCCTCTGGGACTGCAACAATCCTCCCAGCCGGGAGGAGCGGGACGCGCAGGTCGGCTGGACGCCCTGGCCCGGCTCGGGCGAGCCCGGCACCAAGCCGACTACCAATATTTCGGGCGGCTGGACGCTCGGGATCAACGCCAATGCCGCCGACAAGGATATGGCGTTCCAGCTGGTGACGGCGATCTTCGACGAAGAGAACTTCAAGGCCTGGACGCTGGCCAACCACCGCATGGCGGTGCGCACGGACATTTCGGATTCCCCCGAATACAAGGAAGACGCGTTCCTGGCGGCGGCGACCCAGCTGGCCGCTGACACGACCGGTCGCGACACGGTGCCGGGCTACCAGACAGTCTCGGCGCTCGTGCAGCAGGCCACGGCCGATATTCTCGACGGCGCAGGGGTCGAGGACGTGATCGCGGAATATCACGACGCGCTCGTGGACGAGTTCGGCGAAGAAAACGTCATCACCTACGAGTAGGCTTTCCTCCCGGAGCGGCGGCACCCAGGATCTTTCCGGGTGCCGCCGGCCGGGAAGGCTTGCCGCGCCCATTGGAACACTCCGCCAGCGAGTGAGAACCCATCCATGAAAAACCAGGCCAATCCCTGGCTCACCAGCAATCTCTTTGTCCTGGCCTTGGGACTGTTGCCCGCTGCGGTCCTGATCGGGGCGCTGCTGTATTTCACCGCTTGGGCCTTCGCCTTCAGTTTTACCGATCTCGCTCTGGTGGGCCGCAAGGCGGTAGAGTGGAGCTGGGTCGGCTGGGAAAATTATGAGCGCCTGTTCACGCGCCGGGGGTTTCTGGAGTCGCTCTGGACCACGGTGATCTTCGTGTTCTTTTCGGCCATTGTTGGCCAATCCGTGCTGGGTTTTCTCCTTGCCGCGAGCCTGCGCGGTTCGCGCTCGACGCTACGCAGCGTGGTGGAAGCCTGCATCATGCTGGGCTGGCTTTTGCCCGATATCGTCGCGGCATTCCTGTGGTCGGCCACGACGTCGCAGACCGGGCTCATTAACCAGCTCATCATCGTGCCGCTGGGCTTCCCACCGGTCAACTTCATCAATCAATACGCGCTGCCCGTGGTGATCATCGCCAATATCTGGAAGGGCACGGCGTGGTCCTACCTGCTGTTCTCGGCGGCGCTGGATTCGGTGTCGCGCGAAGTGGTGGAGGCAGCCAAGGTCGATGGGGCCACGCCCTTCCAGCGTATCTGGCTCGTCATGCTGCCGATCATCCGGCCCCATATCGCCACCAATATGCTGTTCATCACCATCTGGACCTTCACCTATTTCCCGCTGATCTTCGCCATGACGGGCGGCGGGCCGGGCACGCAAACCCAGACGCTGGCGATCTTCCTTTACAATCAGAGTTTTTCGCGCGGCAATCTGGGCTTTGGCAGCGCCATTTCGGTGGCGATGCTGGTGATCGTGGGCGTGCTGTCGCTGTTCTATCTGCGGCTGTTGCGGGAGCCCAAGTGATGGAAGCTAACCCCGCCCAGTCCCGCCTGACCGCGATCGCCCTGGCCTTTGTGGCCGTGATCTGGGTGAGCCCATTTTCCTGGCTCGTCCTCAAGCATTCCGGGGCGGAATGCCTTTTTGTGGACCTTGGTGCTCTTGCGCATCCTGCCTTCGGCCGGCGTGCTGGTGCCGCTCTATTTTGCGGCGCAGCGGAGCGGGCTGCTCAACCAGTTTGGCGTGATCATCGCGCTGACCATCCTCAACCTGCCGTTCACGCTGCTGCTGCTCAAAAACTTCTTTGACACCGTGCCGATCGAGATCGAGGAGGCCGCCTATGTCGAGGGCGCCTCGCTGTTGCAGATCGTCAGCAAGGTCGTCCTGCCCATGTCGAGGGCCGGGATCGCGGTGGTGTGGTTCTATAGCTTCACGGGCGCCTGGAACGAGTTCTTGCTGCCCCTGATCTTTGCCCGCGTGCAGGACGCCTTCCCCATGTCGGTCGGGCTGTATGCGGCGTTCGGCCAGCAGGGGGCAATCAATTACGGGTTCCTCACGGCCTTTTCCATCATCTACGCGGCGCCGGCGGTCGGCGTGTATTTCCTGTTGCGGCGGAACATGAACACAGGGTTCGCCGGTGTCGGAGTTAAAGGATGACCTATTCCAATCCCCTCGCATCAAAGCTCGGCCTGGGCGACGATGATCTCAAGATGGAGGGTAAGCTGCTGCGGCTGTGCGCCGACCTGCAGCACAAGATCCTGACCCCGATCCCCGACGCGCCGTTTCAATGGCATGTGCAGCATGCCGACATGCCGGCCGAGCAGGCGCTGACTGCGGACTGGCGGGTCTGGGAGCCGTTCGGGCCGCGCTCGGTCTGGGCAAAAAAGCAGGGTCACACCTGGTTTGCCGCCGAAGTGGTGGTGCCTGAGGCGGCGGCTGGCCAAACGCTGGTGCTTGCCTTTACCTCGCAATGGCAGAGCCGGCCCGGTTCAACCGATCCGCAATGCCTCGCCTATCTCGACGGCAGGATTGCCCAGGCGCTGGATGGCAATCACACGGAACTGGTGATCGAGCGTAATGCGCGGCCAGGCAGCGTACACACGCTCCTCGTCAATGCCTTCACCTTTTTCGATCGGCCGTTGGTGGGCTTCGGCGTAGAATTCTTCGTGCGCAACGAGCGCGCCGAAAAACTCTACTACGATCTGCAAACCCCGCTGGACGTCGCCATCCGGCTCCCGCAGGCCGATCCGCGCCGCCATGCCATTCTATCGACCGTGGACCGTGCCTTGCGGGCGCTCGACCGGCGCGGCGCGCATACTGAAGCTTTTGCGGCATCCCTGGGCGATGCGGAAAAGATCGCAGCCGAGATCTACCAGATCGTCGATACCGAAGTGCAGCCGCAGATCACGGCGGTGGGCTCGACCCATCTCGATGTGGGC
>JAQSXP010000196.1 GCA_029256605.1 Devosia sp.
CCTCAAGCGCTCGATGGCCTGGGACGAGAAGCGGTTTGGGCGCGAATACGACCTCGACATCTTCAACATCGTCGCGGTGTCGGATTTCAACTTCGGCGCCATGGAAAATAAAGGTCTCAACATCTTCAACGATCGGCTGGTGTTTGCCCGGCCGGACACAGCCAGCGACGCCAATTACGCCTCGATCGAGCGCGTCATCGCTCACGAATACTTCCACAACTGGACGGGCAATCGCATCACCTGCCGCGACTGGTTCCAGCTCTGCCTCAAGGAAGGCTTGACGGTTTACCGAGACCAGGAGTTTTCCTCGGACGAGCGCAGCCGTCCGGTGCAGCGGATCCATGACGTGCAAAATTTGCGCGTGTCGCAGTTCCCCGAAGATGGTGGGCCACTGGCCCATCCACCCCGTCCCGACCAGTATCGCGAAATCAACAACTTCTACACGACCACCGTCTACGAGAAGGGCGCCGAAATCGTGCGGATGCTGGCGACCCTCTTGGGCGAAGCCGGGTTCCGCAAGGGCATGGACCTCTATTTCCAGCGGCACGATGGTGAAGCCACGACTATCGAGGCTTTCCTCGCGGTCTTCTCGGAAGCCAACGATATCGATCTAGAGCAATTCAAGATCTGGTATCTGCAGGCTGGCACGCCTCAGGTCACAGTTTCGGACAGCTATGATCCTATTAGTCGCACCTATCGGCTGACCCTCAAGCAGCACACCGCACCAACTCCCGGGCAACCGGAGAAGTCGCCGCTGGTCATCCCGGTCAAGTTCGGCCTGCTCGGACCAAACGGAAGCGAACTAAGCTGGACAGGCGTAGCTGGCGGAACGGTGCGCGACGACCTCATCATCCTCGACACCGAAACAGCGGTCATCGAGTTCAGCGGGGTCGCCAACCCGCCCATCCCTTCCTTGTTCCGTGGTTTTTCCGCGCCGGTGCAGGTCCATGCCGACCGGTCCGCGGCGGACAATCTGTTTCTGGCTCGGCATGACAGCGATCCGTTTAACCGCTGGGAAGCGCTGCAGTCGGTTAGCACCGAGCTGATGGTGGCAGCTGCCCAAGGCACGACCTGGCGCGATGAAGCGATTGCCGCACTGCGTGAAGCCATGATGGAGACGCTGGGTGACCCCGGGCTCGACCACGCCTTCAAGGCGCAGGCGCTTGGTCTGCCCGACGAGTCGCTTGTTGCCCGGGCCATCGGCCGGGATGTCGATCCGGATCGCGTCCATCAAGTGCGCCAGGCTTTGATCGGCGCAGTCTTCGGACCGGTTGCTGCAATGCTGCAGGCCGCCTACGAGGGCCTCGCCAACACGGAGACTTATGCCCCCACCACGGCGCAGTCCGGCCAGCGTTCCTTGCGCAATCGCCTGCTGTCCCTCCTGGTCCAAGCGAGCCCCGATGGGGCCGCGCTCGCAGCCCGGCAGTACCATGAAGCCACAAACATGACCGATCGCCTGGCGGCGCTCGCGGTCAGTGGGGCGCAGTGGACCGCCGACGCCCCTGCCCTTTTAGCTGACTTCCGCCTGCGCTTTGCTGGGGACTCCTTAGTGTTCGACAAATGGCTCAGTGTTTCGGCCAGCGCCACCGATGATGGGGTGATCGAGCGCATGCGTGCCATCCTTGCCGATCCCGGCTTCCCCAAGACCAATCCGAATCGCTTGCGCTCGCTTGTGGGGACATTTGCGATGAGCAACCCGACTCAGTTTGCCCGTGCTGACGGCGCTGGTTTCCGCTTCGTTGCGGACTTCGTGGCGGAGGTGGATTCGGTCAATCCGCAGGTGGCTGCGCGGGTGCTGACAGGCTTCAGAATCTGGCAAAATCTGGAGCCAAACCGGCGCGAGGCAGCACACTCTGCGCTCCGGCAGTTGCAGGCCTCGACCGAGCTGAGCCGCAACACGGCTGACATACTTTCCCGCATGTTGGGAAGCTAAATGCACGTTCCTGTGGAAGAATATTTCTCCGCCGCTAAGTGATTCAAGAGACTCGCCTTTTGGCGGGTCTCGCTCTAGCCCTGCCTGGAGAGGTATGGACAACCCGGCACCGCCTGATTCATTGTTCGTTAAGGGTTTCGGTCGGGGCGCACAGCCTCACATAACGGAGTTATTCATGCGGTCGGCGGAGCAATCCGGCGTCGGCGCTGATGGATTCAGCGTGGGCAAAGGTCAGAATTCAGCTCAACGGCCCGAAGGCAAGAACACCCATTCCGGGTCCATCTTCGGCAAGGTTTCGCCCGTTACACGGACTGTCGCACTCACCGCCGTTTTGGCCGCGACGCTGTTCATTATCTACGACGTGGCGCGCACGCTCGATGAGGCTCGCCGCGACCTGACGGCGATTGGCGCCCTGATGGCAAGTGAGATTGCCGTAGCGCCCGAGCCGCTGCCGCGACTGCAGCAGGCGGTGCGGCTGTCGGGTGGCGTCGTGCATGCCCGTTTGCATGACGACCCTGCCGTTGCTCCCCGCACCACGCTCGTAAGCGAGCAGTTCCCGCTGGGCCAACACGGCATCCTGTTGCTGGAAGCCAATGAAGAGCTGATCTGGCCTGGCCTTCTGGCCCGCGCCCTGGCCGCCTTGGCCTTGGCAGCCCTTATTACGGGTCTTTCCTGGCGCCGCAGCCAGCTCAGCGAAATGCCCGATCGTATGCAGCGCTTCGTCTACCAGACCCTCGCTTCAGCCGTGCCGATGGGCATGGCCTGCTGGACCAAATCGGGCCAGCTCGTGGTCTGCAACCAGCAATATCGCGAACGGCTGGACCTGAACGGCACCAGCGTGACCTATCCGCAGATGGTCAAGCGCTTGATCGCGGGTGGCTATATGAAGCTCGTCAACGATGCCGATAATACCCGCTTGATGGAGCTCCATCGCGAAGACGGCAGCTGCATGCTGATCGAGGAGCGCCCGCTAGGCGACGGCAGCTTCATCACCCTCGTGACCGACGTCACTGAGCGCAAGAAGGCTGATTCACTGCTCAATTCCATTCGTGAAGAGCAGCGGCTGCTGGCCCGGCGCTACCACGAGGAAAAACTAAAGGCGGAGGCCGCGAGCCGCTCCAAGACCAATTTCCTGGCTCATCTCAGCCATGACGTGCGCACCCCCCTCAACCACATCATCGGCTTTGCCGAACTGATGCGGCACGAGGCCTATGGGCCGCTGGGCGACCGCCGCTACAAGGATTATGTGCAGTCCATCAAGTCATCGGGCGAGCATCTGCTGGATTCCTTTGCCACCATCCTCGATTTGGCAGAGCTCGAAGGCGGTCAGAAGATGCTGCGCACCGATCCCCTGAACGTCGATGAACTGCTCGACGAAGTGGGTCAGCGTTTCCGTGGCCAAACCGCCCGTGCGGGACTGACCTTTGTGCGGGGCGAAGAGTGTGGTGCCATCGTGCATGGCGATCGGCTGGGCCTGCTGCGCATGATCGGCAATATCGTCGAGAACGCCATCCGCTTCACCCCGACCGGTGGCCGCGTCACCTTGGCCGCCTTTGCAGCACATGATGGCGTTGTGATCGAAATCACCGACACGGGCCTGGGCATGAGCGAGGAACGCCTCGCCAGCATTGCTCAGCCCTTTGCCCTAGGCGACGCGACCTTCACACGCGAAGGCGTCGGCCACGGGCTTGGCATCTCCATCTCTCGCGCCATAGCCGAACTCAGCGGCGGACACATGGCCATCGATTCCAGCCCATCCCTGGGCACGACGGTGGCCATATCCCTGCCGTTGCGCAGCCAGGAAGGCATCCAGGCGGCCGAATAGGGCTAAAGCGCAGCAGCCCGCTCGTACCAGGTCTCTGCCGCGGCCGAGACCTCCTGGCGCATCTCGGCAAGATCCAGTTCGAGCCGGCTGAAATCGGGATAATGGGTCAGCTGCGCCAGCAATTCCCGAAAAGCTGCAGTCCAGCCCTCCTCCTTGAACGGGTCCAGCAGCGCCGAACTCATCACCTGGATCACTTCGGAGTACAGCCCGTGAATCTGGGCCAGCCGCGTGCCGCTTGCCAGCAGTCCAATCTCATCGAGCCGGATTAGCACATCGGCCGTAAGAGCCTGCGGCAGGCCCAGCTGCGGCCCCACCAGCAGGAATGCCGACTGGGCGATGAACTCGAGGTCCACCAGCCCTCCGGCTGCAAGCTTGAGATCGAAGGCGTGCCGGGGCGGGCGCTCCTTGGCCAGCAGCGCCCGCATCGTGCGCACATCCTCGATGACTTTGGCGCTGTCGCGCCGGGTCGCCAGCACGCGGACGATGGCCGCGTTCATCTGTTCACCGAAAGTGCCATCGGCAAACACAATGCGCGCCCGGCTGAGTGCCAGATGCTCCCACGTCCAGGCATGTTCGAGCTGATAGCAGCCTCATATCGGCCTGATACAACACGCCTTCGGCGGTCGGGGCAGTGATGGCGGCAACTAGGCGCTGGGTTAGCCTTGTATAGTAGTGGCTGGCGCTGAGCGGCTTTTCGCCATCGGATTCCACGTCTGGCGCATCATAGAGCAGGATGAAATCGAGGTCGGAGGTAGCCGTCATCTCCCGGCTTGCCATCTTGCCAAAGGCGAGCAACGCCACACGGCCATCACGAATGCGGCCATGGCGGCGCTCGAACTCGACCTTGACCGTCGCGAACAAGCGATTGAGCAAGGTTTCGGCCAATGCGGTGAACTGCTCCCCAGCCCCCTTGGCGCTCACCGTGCCGGACAACAGGCCCGCGGCAATCAGGAAGCGTTGTTCCTGCCCGATGATGCGGGCCCGATCGATGCTTTCCTCATAGGAGCGCGCCTCGGCCATGAAGGCGTCGACCTTGGAAATCAGGACATCGCGATGCGTCACCTCGCTGGCAAAGGCGGGATCAATCAGCGCATCCATGACATGGGTGCGATGGATCACCGCCTCGGCCATGCGCGGCGCCGACGCCATCAATTGCACCAGCAATGTCCGAAGATCGGCATGT
>JAQSXP010000197.1 GCA_029256605.1 Devosia sp.
CTCGATGAGCTCGGCCGGGATCGCGGCGCAATTGACGGCCACGAACGGGCCCTTGGCGCGCGGCGAGAAGTCATGCAGGCACCGCGCGACGACTTCCTTGCCGGTGCCGGTTTCCCCCAGCACGATGACATCGGTGGGAATGGGCGCGAGCTCGCGAACGGCATGGCGCAGTTCTTCCATCACGCGCGAGGCCCCAACCAGGCGCGCCGCCAGCTCGTTCTCCCCGCCATCGAGGCGCCGACGCAGCTGGGCGATCTCGCGCTTGAGCGCAGCCTGCGCCACGGCACGATGAAGGCTCGCCACCAGTTCGTCGGGCACATAGGGCTTTTGCAGGAAATCAAAAGCACCCGCGCGCATGGCCTCCACGGCCATGGGCACATCGCCATGACCGGTAATGAGGATGACCTCGGTGGGCAGCGCCCGGTCGCGTACGGTGCGCAACAGATTCATGCCCGACAGCCCCGGCATGCGCACATCGGTCAGCACTACATCGGGATGCACATCATCGAGCGCCAGCAGGGCTTCGGCGGCGCTGGTCGCGACCTCCACGGCAAAGCCGGATCGCGCACCAGCCCATAGGAGATGGCAAGGCCGAGGCCCAGCCCGCGCCCGACTTCCTTGGTGGTGTAGAATGGGTCGAATACATTGCCCAGTTCGGCCGGGGCGATGCCGGTCCCGGTATCGGTGACCACGATCTCAGCGCTTCGCTCATGCCGGTGCACGCCGATGGACAGCACCCGCACTGCGCTATGTTCCATCGCATCGGCGGCGTTGGACAGGAGGTTGATCACAACCTGTTCGAGATGAACGGGATTGCCGGTGACAGGCAGCGCGGCGCGATGGCGCTGATATTCCACATCAATGCCAAAGGCGCGCAGCTTGTGGTCGACGAGGTCGAGGGCGTTGTTGATGACGCTGCCCAGCTCGGACTGCTGTTCGGTGCGCGTGTCCTTGCGCGCAAAGGTCTTGAGATGGCTCGTGAGGGCCGCGAGGCGATCGACCACCTTGTCCATGGTGACCAGGATCGGGGTGATATCCGTATTGGGCGAGCGGGCAGCAATGAGCTTGGCACTAGCCAAGTGCGTGGTCAGCGCCGCGACGGGTTGGCTGACCTCATGGGCTACCCCCGCAAGCGCCTGGCCAAGGCTGGCGAGCTTGGCCGCCTGCACCAGCCCCGCCTGGGCTTCAGCCTGCGCGCGCTCGGCGTGGATGCGCTCGGCAATCTCGGCGCGCAAAGCCTCATTGGCGACGTGAACGGCTTCCGTGCGTTCGGCCACGCGCTGCTCGAGCTGTTCGTGATCGGCAAGGCGCTGGGCGACGATGCGCTGGCGTTGCCAGAGAAGCGCGAGGATCAGGAGCACGGCCGCGGCGCCCAGCCCGCCCGCAGCCGCAGCAATCCAGGCCGAACGGAACAGCGGGGTCATGGGCGTAAAGGACACCAGCCGCCATTGATGGGTGGGCAGGCGCATCTCATCGACAGTGAATAGGCCCCGGGTTTCGCTGTCCTGGCCGGTGAGATAAGCCAGCTGGGTGCCGCGCGAGGGCCAGATATCGGCGGCGATGGGCGTTTCCACCCAGCCCCCGGCGCCATAGCGGCGCTGGTCGGTGATGCGGGTCAGCTCGGCCGGAGAGGGCGCCAGGAGCGGGCGATAGCGCCAGTCCGGGCGCGTCGACAGGATGGCGACAGCGTTGTTATCGACAATGGCGATCAACTCGCCCGAACGCCACCAGGTCGCCTCGATCTCCCCCAGATTGATCTTGGTCACGGCAACGCCCAATGGCCCGTCCGGCCCATCGATCCGGCGGGCCAGGAAATAGCCGGCAACACCGGTGACCGTGCCCACCGCATAGAATTTGGCGTCGCTATCGAACATCGCTTCTTCGAAATAAGGGCGATAGCCGAGGTTCTCGCCCAAGAGGCTGTCATAGGCCCACCAGTTGGATGCGGCGACCACCTGCCCATCCGTACTCATGATGAACAATTCGCTCGCGCCGGCCGCGTCATTGAGCTTGGACAGAAAGCCGTTGGCGCGCTCGCGCAGCTCGTCGTTGGCGGGGCTTTGCAGCAGGTCGCGCGCTTCGGCGGCAAGGGCTACCGAGGAGGGGAGATAATGAAAGCGCTCGATGATGGCCTCAAGCGTGCGATCGAAGAGGGCAAGCCGCCGATCCGCTTCATGCCCGGCATTGCGGATCGCGCCGGCCAAGGCGAACTCGAAGCACGCCCAGCCTACCGCGGTCACCAGCACCAATGCGCCCAGTGCTCGCGCCAGCTGCGCGCGGTTGGTGCTGGCCAATGGGGTGAAGAGTTGGGACATTCGTCTCCCTGGCAGGTTTTTGCCAGATCTTGGTAGAAGCTCGGCAAGTTCTTGCCGGAACTGCTAGCACGCCAGAAGCTCGCTGCATATCTGCCTTGCGCGTGCTGCTTGGCACGGCGATTGCAAAGCTCCCAGCATCGGGGTGGCACGATCTGCTGCCCCTAGCTTATCCCCCGGGAGGATCAACAATGAAAAAGACTTTGACTGCCCTTGCCGCTGGCGCTTTCGTTGCCGGCCTCAGCTTTGCCTCCACCGCCTTCGCACAGGACTATCCCTCCAAGCCCATTACGGTCGTGGTGCCGTTCTCGGCCGGCGGGCCGACCGACACGGTTGCGCGCCTTGTTGCCGAAGTGATGAGCGCCGATCTGGGCCAGCAGGTGGTAATTCAAAATGTGGGTGGCGCGGGCGGCACGCTGGGTGCCGGCCAGGTCGCGACCGCGCCCAATGACGGCTACACGCTGCTGTTGCACCATATCGGCATGTCGACGGCGCCCAGCCTTTATCGCAGCCTGCCTTATGACCCGACCACCGATTTCGAGCCGATCGGGCTTATCACTTCGGTGCCGATGACCCTGGTGGCGCGCAAGGATTTCGAGCCCAGCACGCTGTCCGAGCTGCTAGAATACATCAAGGCCAATGGCGAGAACATCACCTATGCCCATGCCGGCATCGGTTCGGCGAGCCAGTTGTGCGGCATGCTGCTGATGAACGCGCTGGATACGCAGATGACCACCGTGCCCTATCAGGGCGCCGGCCCGGCCATGACCGACATCATCGGCGGCCAGATCGACATGATCTGCGATCAGACCACCAATACGACGAGCCAGATCCAGGCCGGCGAAGTGAAGGCCTATGCGGTGACGACGCCAGACCGGTTGAGCAATTTGCCCGACCTGCCGACCACGGCCGAAGGCGGTCTTGAGCTCGAGATCGGCGTTTGGCACGGCCTTTATGCCCCCGCCGGCACCGATGCCGCCATCATCGAAAAACTCGAAACCGCGCTCCAGGCTGCTTTGGCCAACGAGACCGTGGTGAGCCGCTTTGCCGAACTGGGCACGGTCCCGGTATCTGCCGATGAAGCCACTCCCGAAGCGCTTGCTGAAACCCTGACCAGCCAGATCGCGCTGTGGAAGGGTGTCATCGAAGCCGCCGGCGTGTTCGCCGAATAACGCGCGCGGGGCCGGATTCGGCCCTTCGTGAGCTGTCCAGTGTCGAGGTCGTGGCGCCAGGTGTCGCGGCCTCACCCCCGGGCATATCGACACTGCACCTGAGCGCAGAAAAAGGAGTGACCGGCTGATGGCGGTCAATGCATCGACTAAGGAGCTCGTTTCGGGCGGGCTATTCGTAGCTTTCGGGACCTACTTCGCCACTGAAGCCCTCCATTATGAAATCGGAACGGCTTTCCGTATGGGCCCCGGCTTCATGCCGCTTATGCTGGGCGGGGTACTGGTAGCGCTGGGCGCTGCCGTCGCCATCAGTGGCCTGGGCAAGCCGGACCGGGAAACGCGCTCGCCCCCATCCTGGCGCGCCATTGTCTTGATCCTTGGCACGATCATCTTTTTTGCCGCGACGATCCGGGGCCTCGGCTTTGTGCCCGTGGTCTTTATTTCCGCCTTCGCCACCGCCATGGCCAGCCGCAACAACTCGCCCATCTTCGCCGCCATGCTCGCGGTGGCGCTGACGGTCATGTGCACGCTGATCTTTGTGATCGGTCTTGGTTTTTCCGTGCCGCTCGTCGGCCCCTGGCTCGGGCGATAGGAGACGGCCATGGATATTATTGCTTCCCTCGGACTTGGCTTTTCGGTCGCCCTCGACCCGATCAATATTTTCTACTGCTTCATCGGCGTGCTGCTGGGCACGCTGGTCGGCGTGCTGCCGGGTATCGGGCCTACGGCCACCATCGCCATGCTGCTGCCTATCACCTTTTCGCTGTCACCCGCGACGGCCCTGATCATGCTCGCGGGCATTTATTACGGTGCCCAATATGGCGGCTCGACCACGGCGATCCTGATCAACCTGCCTGGAGAATCCTCCTCGGCCGTGACGGCCATTGACGGCTACCAGATGGCCAAGCAGGGCCGTGCTGGTGCCGCTCTTGCCACGGCAGCCTTGGGCTCGTTCTTTGCCGGTACCGTAGGCACGCTGCTGCTGGCTTTTTTCGCGCCGCCCCTGGCGCGAGCAGCGCTCAATTTCGGCGCGCCCGAGTATTTTGCGCTCATCGTCCTGGGGCTACTGGTCTCCATCGCGCTGGCGCATGGCTCGATCCTCAAGGCGTTGGCGATGATCGTGCTGGGCCTGCTGCTGGGCATGGTCGGCCAGGACATCTATACCGGCCAGCCGCGCTTCACCTTCGGCATCCGCGAGCTTTATTCGGGCCTCAATTTCGTGTCCGTGGCAGTGGGCATTTTCGGAGTAGCGGAAATCCTGCGCAATCTCGAGGTCGAAAAGGGCCGCGAGGTCATGGTCAAGGCCGTCAAGAATTTGTGGCTGACCAAGGATGACTTCCGCCGCTCC
>JAQSXP010000198.1 GCA_029256605.1 Devosia sp.
GGCTTTCCCGAACGGCTGGCTTTTGCGACCCTGACCTGCGCCCCCTGGCGCTGGGTGCTGGTGGCGCCCTCGCCACTGGCGCCGCAGGGCTTTGTCAATGTCGCGACCGGCGCCACCCACCCGGTGGTCTGGTGAGCCGGGCCTAGCGGAGCGGCCCCAGCAACCGCGCATATTCCGCTTCAGGCTGGCCATAGGCATCGGCGGCAAAGGCCTCCAGCCCGCATCGATCGCGGACGGTGATATAGCCGCGCTCGGCCTGAATAAAGCGGCTTCCTTCCAGGGAATGCAGGGCGGTGGTGACGCTGGGGCGCCGCACTGCCAGCATCAGGGCGAGAAAATCGTGCGTAAGCGCCATTTCATCGCCAATCGAGCGGTCGTGGCACATCAGGAGCCAGCGCGCGAGCCGCTCGATTACGGGGTGCACCGCGTTGGACAGGGCAGTAAAGCCCGCCTGCACGCCCATTGTATGAACGTAAAGCGACAGGGTGCGGTGCAGGGCCGGGCTTGATCGGCATGCCGCCTGCAGCGCCTCGGAACTGATGCGATACCCCGCGCCAGTCACCTGCATGAACAGGGTGTGCACGGTTTGATCCGAGCCCAGGAACAGGGCCGTCGGCGCAAAGCCATCGCGGCCGAACACCCCCGCCTCGGCTTCAAAGCCTTCCGACGAGCGCGCGACCACCGACCCAATGCCACTATCGGGAAAATAGAGATGGCTCAGCGGCGTCAGAGGTTCCGCCAGCACCATGCGCATGGGCAGATCAATCGGCTCCAGCGCATCGGCCAACAAGGCAAAGTCCTCCGCCGGCAACCGCGACAATAATCGATTGGATGTATTGGCTTGTTCGAGGGCCACAACTCTTCTCCCACAAGGGGGCAAGAGCAAAAATGTGTCTCCCAGCCGTTCGCGCCCAAGGCATCAAGCGAACGATGACTTCAATATGGTCTTTGGCCAGCCCTAACACAAGACGGTACGCTGGCTGACCTAAATGCCGCACTTTCGGGCTTTGTGTTAGCTTCGACACGATGCCGCTGCCCCCAATGCGTCCGGCCAACTTCCCGGAAAGAGCACGGCGTTCTTGGCCAGTATTGTTGGGCCAATGAGCAGACTGCCCCCGGCTCTACGCTCCTCGTTGTCGCGCAGCACTCAATGGCGTTGGCCGCCTTGGCTGCCGAGGGCCCCGGTATTTATCGCACGAGACTAACATAGTTCAATGAACAGGAGGTTGGCGATGTCGGATGGTGCGGAACTGATGATCGTTGAGGACGAGCCACTGATTGCCATGATGATCGAGCAGATGGCCGACGAAATCGGCTGGCCAGTAGGGGGCTGCCTTCACTCCGAAGCCGATGCCTTCGTCTACCTCAACAGCCACAAGCCGGCCCTGGCGGTGCTGGATATCAATCTGGGATTGACCACCAGCCTCGGCATCGCCGCAGCCTGCCACGACCGCAAGATCCCGGTGGTTTTCACCACCGGCTACGCCGCCGCCGATGTCCCGTCCCAATGCGGTAATGCGCCTGTTCTGGCCAAGCCATTCTCGACCGAGGATCTGGCTTGGGCCATCAAACGAGGATTGCAGCAACATGCTCATGCGTAACCAGTCAGCTTCGGGCCTGCCCAGTGTCGGGGAATGTCTATCTGGGCACCTCGCCTTGTTCGGCAATCTGGGTATGGCGGAGCGCAACGCCCTTTCCACCCTTCCCGGCTCGACCATCCGCCTCGCTGCCAACGAAGAAATCACTCAGTTGGGTGCCCATGCCTCCAGCATCGTCGTGGTGCTCGATGGCGTGCTGCAGCGCTTCAACGACGATGTGCGCGGCAATCGTCAGATCTGCGGGCTCTATCTGCGCGGCGACGCGCCGGGCCTTGAAACGCTGCAAATGCCGATTGCCGATCAGGGCCTGTCGGCCCTCGTGCCCTCCATTGTCGGACTGATCCCTCAGCGCAAGGTCGTCGAGCTGCTCGCGCAGTTCCCCAATCTGCAGGCCCTGATGTGGCGGGAAACCTTGGTGCAGACCTCGATGCTCCGCGTTTGGCTTCTGCGCAACAGCATCAAGAATGCCGCCGGGCAGCTAGCGCATCTGTTTTGCGAATTGCTCGTGCGCGCCAAGGCCGCGGGCATTGCCCAGGGCGATAGCTGCCCCCTGCCCCTGTCGCAGCGGCACCTGGCGGAGGTCACCGGCATGTCGGTGGTCCATGTCAATCGCACCCTGATGGTGCTGCGGGCGGAAAACCTGATCGAATTTGCCAATGGCGTGCTGACCGTGCATCGCTGGGACGAGCTCGCCAGCATCGGTGAATTCACGCCGGGCTATCTGCATCTGGGCGAACAGCCGGCCGATGCTGTTCCGACCCGCCCGACACCCGTGCTGCACAGCCGCAGCGACGATAATTTCGAGTTTATTCCCAGCCGCGCCCCCACCGCGGCCGAGGAACCCGACGCGTTCCGGCGCAAGGCCGCCGATTTCAAGCAGATGCTCAAGACCTGGTCATTTGTGTCTTCGGGCATCATGCGCGGGGAAGCGGACGACCTGTTCGAAAAGCTCACCCGCCTCGCCAATGACCTGCAGGAACTGGCCGGGGATGCGCCCGAACGCAAGGCCACGGTGGAAACCCTGACAGCGCTCTTTCACCGCGTGCAACTCGTGCCGGATCGCAGCAAAAGCCAGGCCTGAGGCCTGGCTGTGCCGCTTCAGCGGAACCGCGTCACGCTATAGGGCGTCGGATCCACAAAGGGGGTTTCCCCCGTCATCATCTCCGCCAGCAGCCGCCCGGTGGCCGGCCCCAGCGTCAGGCCATGATGGGCATGACCGGTCGCTAGCCACAGTCCCTTGCGCCCTTCAGGACCAATGATGGGCTTCATGTCGGGGGTGCAGGGACGCGCGCCCATCCAGGGCTTCGCATCGAGCCGCTCGGCAATCGGGTAACCCTCACGGGCATAAGGCTCGGCGGCATCCACCTGCACCGGGTTGGGCGGGGCATCGAGCGCAGCAAATTCCGCGCCGGTGGTGAGCCGGATGCCTTGGCGCATCGGCACCATCAGGAAGCCCGCTTCATCAAACATCGGCATGGAGAGGCTGGCATTGCCGCGCGGCTTGTAATGCATGTGATAGCCGCGCTTGACCCCGAGCGGCAGGTGCCGGCCCAGGCGGCGCAACAGTCCATCCGACCAGGGGCCTAGCGCCACCACCGCTTCACGCGCCGAGAGCAGGCCTTCGGCTGTATTGACGCTCCAGCCCGGCTCGGCCTCGCGCAGGCTCAGCGCATCGCCGTGCACGAACTTGCCGCCGAGCTGGGTGAAGAGGCGCAGATAGGCCTGGGTCAGGGCCAGCGGATCGCGCACCGTCCAGGGCTGCGTCCAATGCACCGCACCCACGAGGGGCGCGGTGACATGGGGCTCCTGATTGCGCAGGGTTTGCTGGTCCAGCGCCTTGTGCTCGAGCCCATAGCGGCCATGCCCTTCGGCTTCCTCGAGCGCGGCGCGAAAACCCTTTTCGGTGCGGAACACTTCCATCCAGCCCGCCTTGCCGATCAGATCGCCCGCGCCCGCTTCCTCGATCAGGGGGGCATGCTCAGACACCGAGTGGGCGATGAACTTGGAATAGTCCTCGACGATCTTCTGGTACGAGCCAGAGCGCGACGCCCACCAATAGCGCGCCAGGAACGGCGACAGCTTGGGCAGGTCGCGCCAGCGGAACCGCATGTCGACGCTCTGGTTGCGGCCATAATTGAGCACGGTCACCAGCGACTGGGGAAACAGATGCGGCGCCACGCCTTCGCGCTGGATCAGCCCGGCATTGCCATAGGAGGTTTCCTCACCCGCCCCGCCCCGGTCCAGCAGCACCACGGAACGGCCGCGCTTGATAAGGTGAATGGCGACACTGACCCCGACGATCCCAGCCCCGAGGACAACGCAATCTGCTTTCATGGAGAATTCCGACTCAACTCAATAATGTTGGCGATCCGCTGCCTAGACGCCGCTGGGGCGCATGCGGAAGTCGTTGCCCTCGGGCAGCAACTGGCCACCATCTACGACAATGGTGGTGCCGGTGATATAACTGGCCTCGTCCGAAGCCAGAAACAAAAACGCGTTAGCGACATCCCTGGCGCTACCCAGCCGCCCCAGAGGGATGGCGCTTTCCATATCGGCAATAAAGGCGGGGCCACGATGCTCCTGCATGGCTTCGGTCAGGATATTGCCGGGCTCCACGCCATTGACAGTAATGCCATAGGGGGCAAATTCCAGCGCCGCCGAACGGATGAGGCCATTGATGCCGGCCTTGGTCGCCGAATAATGCCCGTG
>JAQSXP010000199.1 GCA_029256605.1 Devosia sp.
ACCCGGGCGTCCCAGGCGTTGGGGCCACCCTGGCGCAACTGGGTGCCGATGGCGCGATAAACCCGGCGCGCGGCAGCAATGGCCCAGGCCGAACGGGGCGGCAGGGCCGCCATTCCCGAGCTTGCGGACGCATAATAGCGCTCGGCCAGGTCCAGCAGTTCAAGAGCCGCACGATGCAGCGCCGGGCGCTGTTGGGCATTGTCGGGCTCGATGGTCGTGATGCCATGGCGGGCGAGCAGGTCGGCGGGCAGGTAAACCCGGCCGGCGCGGGCGTCTTCAACTACATCGCGGGCGATATTGGTGAGCTGGAAAGCGATGCCGAGGTCCGAGGCACGATCCAGCACGCGGCTGTCGCGGGCGCCCATGATCATGGCCATCATCACGCCGACGACGCCCGCCACGTGGTAGCAATAATCGAGGGTGTCGTTGATGGTGGCGTAATGGCGCTCGGCGGTATCCATGGCGAAGCCCGCCAGCAGTTCCTGAGGGTGGCGCGCCGGGATCTGGTTGCGCTCGACGACGCGGCGCAGCGCTTCAAAGATTGGATCGTTTCCCGTTTCGCCCCGCAGTGCGGCGGCGGTCTGTTCCTGCAGCTGGTGCAGCCGCTCGGCTTGGCCGCGCCGGAATTCGGGGTCCTGCGCATGGCCCAGGGTCTGCCCGTCGATGACGTCATCGCAGTGGCGGCACCAGGCATAGAGCATGACGGCGTCGTCGCGGGTTTGCCGGTCAAAGAGGCGCGCGGCGGCGGCAAAGCTCTTGGAGCCCTGGGCAATGGCGGTTTCGCTTTGGGTAACGACCGCATCGCTCATGAGGCGGCATCCGCAATCATCAGGCCGGCGGTGGCCTTGGCCGAACCGACCACACCGGGAATACCGGCGCCGGGATGGGTGCCCGCGCCCACGATATAGAGATTGGCGAAGTTGTCGTCGCGGTTGTGGGGCCGGAACCAGGCGCTCTGGGTCAGGATCGGCTCGACCGAAAAGGCGGAACCGAGATGGGCGTTGAGTTCGTCGCGGAAGTCGAAGGGGGTGAAGTGGCGAACGGTCACCAGATCCTTGAGGAGATCGGGGATGTAGTGATCGTTGAGGTATTTGAGGATGCGGTCGCGATAAATCGGCCCCTGCACGTCCCAGTCAATATCGGCAGTGCCCAGATGGGGTACGGGCGAGAGCACGTAATAGGCGCTGGAGCCGGCCGGGGCGAGGCTGGGGTCGGTGACTGACGGGGCGTGCAGATAAAGCGAAAAATCATCGGCGAGGCCATCGGCCTTGAAGATTTCCGAGATCAGCTCGCGATAGCGGGGCCCGAACAGCACCATGTGGTGGCGCAGCTCAGAATGTTCGGTCTTGAGGCCGAAATAGATCACGAAAAGCGACATGGAGAAGCGCTTCTTTTCGAGCGCCTTGGCTTGGGCGGGCCCGCGCTGGGTGGCGCGCAGCATGTGCTTGTAGGTGTGCACCACATCGGCATTGGAGGCGACCATGTCGAAGCGCTGAGTGGTGCCATCCGCGAGTGATACACCGGTGACGCGGTCGCCCTCGGCTTCAATGCGGTCGATGGCGGCGTTGAGATGGACCTTGCCACCCAGATCCTCGAAGAGGCGCACCATGCCCGCGATCAAGGCGCCGGTGCCGCCCTGGGCAAACCAGACGCCACCCTTGCGTTCAAGGGCGTGGATCAGGGCGTAGATGGAAGAGGTCTCGAAGGGATTGCCGCCAACCAGGAGCGAATGGAAGCTGAAGGCCTGGCGCAGTTGGTCGTCCTTGATGAACTGGGCGACCTTGGAATAAACGCTACGATGGCTTTCGAGGCGCACCAGTTGGGGCGCGGCCTTGATCATCGACCAGAAGTTGAGGAACGGGACGGTGCCCAGCTTCTCGTACCCCTCGCGATAAAGGTCTTCGGAATAGCGCAGGAAGCGGTGGTAGCCAGCCACGTCCTCGGGGGACTTGGCGGCGATCTGGCGATCGATATCGGCCTGATCATTGGCGTAGTCGAAGCGATAGCCGTCCTCCCAGCAGAGCTGGTAGAACGGGGTGACGGGCAAAAGGGTGACATAGTCCGAGAGCTTGCGTCCGCTCAGCGCCCAGAGCTGCTCAAGGCAGTCGGGATCGGTGATGACGGTGGGGCCGGCATCAAAGGTGAAGCCATCGTCGGTATAAACATAGGCGCGCCCACCGGGCTTGTCGCGCTTTTCATAGAGCGTCGTGGCAATGCCGGCGCTTTGCAGGCGAATGGCGAGGGCCAGCCCGCCAAAGCCAGCTCCGATCACTGCCGCGGTTTGATTGGGCTTGGCGCTCACGAGTGCTCCTGGGACAAGAAGGGCGCTTCCCGCAGACAGGGCAGGGCGCGATGAATGGGGACGGGCGGCTTGCCCATCAGGATGCGGGCCATGTCGGCCGGCGTGGTCTGGCCGGCATAGAAGCGCTCGATCAGCGGTTCGCCCAAGCGGTAGAACCGCTGCAGGACAAGATGGCGTCGCTCGGGCCTGGCGGCGCGAAACAGCATGCGGTTGAGCAGGCGATAGAATTTTTGCGCATGGGCGCGCCCGATAGCATGGGCGCGGATGCGCGTGGCCAGTTCGGGGCTGGCGGAGGGCCAGGCGTCGGCCACCAGATTGGCGACGCGCACCGCTTCGGGGAGGCTATAGCCGGTAGTGGGATGAAAGAGCGCAGCCCGCATGCCCGCCTGGGGGATGTCGCGCGGACGATCGGCCCAGAATTGCTCGGCATCATAGGCGAGCGCGATCGGCAGGACGCCATGTTCCTCGCGCACCACGCTGGCAATGGTCCAGCCCTGCGCCTGGGCGTAGCCAGCTATGTCGCGGGCAAGTTCATCGCGAACGAGGTTGTCGCCATCCGAATAGCGGGTGTCCTCGATGAGGATGCGCGTGGGCGAAAAGGGCAGGAGATAGACAAAGCGGTAGCCGTCGCGCTGATCGACCGAGGCATCCATGATCACAGGGAGTTTGATCCCGTGCGGCTCGGTGGTTTCAACTTCCTGCCCGACGAATTTTTGGAAACCGAGCGCCAGCGCGGGGCTGGGGCTGAAGCCGCTGGTGTCGATGACGCATTGGGCCCGCAGCTCTTCGCCGCTGGCGAGGGTCACTCCATCGGGGCGGAGCTCGGCAACCGGCGCAGCGTTGCGGATCGTCAGATTGGGAAGGCTACCCATTGCCGCGGCAACTGAGGCCGAGGACAAGCTCGCATAGCCGGAGCGGAGATCGCGTGAAAAGGCCTGGAAGCGCACGGACTGCCCAGCCCAGCGATGGGCGACGAGCGGGGACAGCCATTTGAGGTCGGCGGCGCCGACATCACCGGTGTGGAACGACCAGGTATGCTCGCCAAAGGGCTGGTCACTGGCTTCGAGCATGAGGATGGGCGGGGGATTGGCGGTGTTGGTGAGCCGTTGCGCAATCAAGGCGCTGGCCAGTCCCGCACCAACGAGAATCAGCGGATCGGTGGTGGTGCCATGCTGCATGAAGAAGGTGGGATCCGCTCGGTGTTGCGGGGCGGACAATAGGGGATTGGCGGGCAAAGTCATCAAGCTTCGTTGCAGCAGCGCTAACATCTTCGAGCGCGAAGTTGTCAGATGCTCCCGACCAGCGGGCCTTTGGCGCCATCGTTGCCGCTGGGGCAACAGAGTGTAGCGCTAACGCGCGGTTGCGCCGCTGCCGTTCGGTGACCGATATTCCTGGCCATGACAAGCCCGAGGAGTGAGGCCATGGCTATCGAGCATTATCGCGACACACCCGGTGCGGAAGCCAAGGCGCCGCTTTTTGTGCTGTTCCACGGCACGGGCGGGGACGAGAACCAATTCTTCGGGCTTGGGAGCCAGCTTTTGCCGGGCGCGCGGGTGGTCACGCCGCGGGGCGATGTCAGCGAAGGTGGGGCGCTGCGGTTTTTCCGCCGCACCGGCGAGGGCGTCTATGACATGGACGATCTTTGGGCGCGGGTGGCAGATATGGCCACGTTCATCGAGGCGCGACGGGCGGAAAGCCAGCCGAGCAAGCTTGTCGGGCTGGGCTATTCCAATGGCGCGAATATCCTCGCGGCGCTGCAGTTTGTTCGGCCGGAGCTGTTTGATGCCAGCGTGCTGATGCACCCGCTGATCCCGTTTGCGCCGCCCGCGAGCCCGGGTCTGGCGGGGCGGCAGGTGCTGCTGACGGCGGGCCGGCGCGATCCGATGGTGCCGGCCGGGGGCACCGAGGCGCTCGAGCAGTACTTTGCCGGGCAGGGGGCGCAGACCCGCCTGTTCTGGCATGAAGGGGGCCATGAGTTGCGGCAGGAAGAACTGCTGGA
>JAQSXP010000200.1 GCA_029256605.1 Devosia sp.
AGGCCAAGCCGATACATGCTCAATGATCCAGTGTCGCTTCGATACGGGCGCGCAATTGCGGGGTCACCGCGGGGGTGATGCCGAACCAGGCGGCAAAGCCCGGCACGGCCTGATGGAGCAGCATGCCCAGACCATCCACTATGCGCAAGCCGCGCGCGGCCGCATCGGCCAGCAATGGGGTCTGGAGCGGCACATAAACAAGATCGGTCACCAAGGCGTCGGATGGCAACAGCCCAAGGTCGAAATCGGCAAAGCGCGTGCCGTGCATGCCCACGGAACTGGTGTTGACGAGCAGACGCGCTTGCGGCGCCAGGGCGTTGAACCTGTCGAGCGCGGCCACCTCTATATCTCCCCCGAGGCCAGCGGCCAGGCGCTCGGCGGTTTGGCGGGTGCGATTGAGCAGGATCACCGGAATGCCGCGGCTCTGCAGGGCGACGAGGATGGCGCGGGCGGCGCCCCCTGCCCCCAGGACGATGGCCGGGCCCCCGGCGTCCGACCAGCCAGGTGCACCCTGGTCGAGATTGCCCAGGAAACCGAGATAATCGGTATTGGTGCCATGCACCCGACCCGCCTCGGCGACCAGGGTATTGACCGCCCCAATGCTGCGGGCCAGCGGATCGACGGTGTCGCAAAGGGCAAACACGGCTTCCTTGTGAGGAATGGTGACATTGCCGCCGACAAACTCACCGGCACGCAGGCGCTCGAAAAAGCCGGGCAGATCGGCGGGGGCCACATCGATGGCTTCGTAGCTGCCGTCGATGGCGTGTTCGGCCAGCCAGGTGCCGTGGATGAGGGGCGAGCGGGAATGGGCGATGGGGTGGCCGATAACAAAGGCTTTGCGGGTCAAGACGGGGCGGCTCCAAGCAAGATCTGGGGGGCAAAGCGGCGCAACGCACCAAGGAGAGGCAGCAGCGGCAGCCCCAGAATGGAGAAATAGTCGCCCTGCACGCGTTCGAACAGCTGAATGGACGGCCCTTCCAGCCGATAAGCACCCACTGAAGCCAAGACCCCCTCCCCTTCGGCTTCGAGCACGGCCTCGATCTCCGCCTCGCTCGCCGCGCGCATGGTAAGCTCGACCGTGTCGAGAAAGCTCCAGATCACTTCGCCGCCCCGTGCCAGGGCGACTGCGGCATGAAGTTGATGGGTTTGGCCACTGAGCTGGCGCAGTTGCGCCTGGGCGGCGGCGCGATCGGCCGGCTTGTGCAGCAGCTGGCCGGCAAAGGTCAGGGTCTGGTCGGCGCCGATCACCAGGGCGTCGGGATGCTGCAAGGAAATGTTAATGGCTTTGGCGCTAGACAGGGCCGTGGCAACCGCCCTGCCCCCAGCACCTTCATCGAGAAGGCTGGCTTCAAGGCTGCGTTCGTCAACGGCGGTAGGCAGCGCGGTGAACCGCAAACCTGCTTGCGACAGCAAGGCCTTACGGGTGGCGCTCTGGGATGCAAGGATCAGCATGGCGGGATGTTTTCCACACTGCTATCCACAGCTCAAGCCATTCCTGTGGTCTTGACTCATAGATTCCGGCCCAGGCCCGAGTTGTTCGACCTCCTTAGTAAAACGTTAACATCTGGACTCCGTGAGGGGCCGGTTGAGGGTCATCGTGAACTCTGGGGATAAGTTTTACGCGTGGCGCTGGGAGCGAGGCGAGTTTACACAGCCTTAACCTCTCCCTTGACTCCGGGACTCGCCGGGTTAACACGGCGTTAACCTTTTGCATTTCGCCCCTCCACTCGCGCCGCTGATTTGGATTCACAGCCCCGTCGCTGCAATGCTGCGTAACTCTGTCGCCACCACAGCGATTGTGGATGGCCATGAATTAGAGCAAAACACCGCCATGATAATAGAGATACCAAGAACAAGAGTCTTTTCAGGGGTTTGGAAGGGAAAGTCACTGTGAGCCAGGTGGCCCTCAAGCCTCTTCTCGCCACCGTACTCGGTGAGCGACAGGCACGACCCCCGATCTGGATCATGCGCCAGGCTGGACGCTATCTCCCCGAGTATCGGGAAGTGCGTGCCCGCTCCAAAGGTTTCCTTGATCTGTGCTATTCGCCCGATCTGGCTGTAGAGGTGACGCTGCAGCCCCTGCGTCGGTTCCCGCTCGATGCAGCGATTTTGTTTTCGGACATTCTTGTCGTGCCCGATGCGCTGGGACAATCGGTTCGCTTTGAACAAGGCGAAGGCCCCCTGCTCGAGCCCATCACCGCGCAGACCCTGGGTCAGCTTCGTCCGGAACGGGTGCTCGAGCACCTGGCGCCGGTGTTTGAAACCTTGCGGCGCCTCAAGCACGAACTGCCCGCCGACAAGACGCTGATCGGCTTTTGCGGTTCGCCCTGGACCGTGGCCACTTATATGATCGGCGGACGCGGGTCGCCCGATCAGGCGGCGGCGCGGTTGTTTGCACTGCAGGAGCCGGCGGCCTTTGCGGCTTTGATGGACATTCTGGTGCAAGCCAGCATCGACTATCTCGTGGCGCAATTCGAAGCGGGCGCCGATGTGGTGCAGTTGTTTGAAAGCTGGGCCCTCAATCTCGATGAAGAAGCGTTTCGCACACAGGTGATTGAACCCAATCGGCGGATCGTCGAAGGCGTACGCCAGCGCGTGCCCAATGCACCGATCATCGGCTTTCCCCGCGGCGCGGCCGGAAACATCGCCGCCTATGTCGCGGCGACGGGGGTGAATGCCGTGGGGCTGGATTATTCCACCCCGCTTGGCTTTGCCCAGAACGCCGTGCCAGCCGGGATGGCGGTCCAAGGCAATCTTGATCCGCTGCGGCTGGTTGCCGGTGGCGCGCAGATGGAAGAGCGGGCGCGCCAGATCATCGCCGCCTTTGCCGATCGCCCGCATATCTTCAATCTGGGGCATGGCATTGTGCCGCAAACGCCGATCGCCCATGTCGAGCGGCTGGTCGATCTGGTCAAGAACGGGTAGCGGGCATGTATGAATGGGTTAAAGCGGGGCATGTGATTGCCGTCATCGCCTGGATGGCGGGCATGCTCTATCTGCCGCGCTTGTTCGTTTATCACTCCGTCACCACCCCGGGCACGGAGCAATCGGAAACCTTCAAGATCATGGAGCGGCGGTTGCTCAAGGGGATCATCAACCCCGCCATGATCGCCACTTTCGTCTTCGGACTATGGATGATCCATATGGGCGCGGTCGACTGGAGCCAGGGTTGGCCGTGGCTCAAGGCGGCCTTCGTGATTGGGCTGACGGCGTGCCATGGCATTCTCGTTCGCCACACCAAGAACTTTGCCGCGGACGCCAACACCAAGCCGCAACGCTATTTCCGCATCATCAACGAGGTGCCGACGGTCTTGATGATCGGCATCGTCATCGCCGTGATCGTGCGGCCGTTTTAGCCGTTCAGGCGCGAAAAACGCCATTGCACCGCGCTTGTCGCTTGAAATAAGCGGCAAGCCGGGCTATCTGAAACGAAATGCTTCCGCGCTTTCGCGACCGCCCAGGTTGCTTGCGGGGCCTTACACCCCCCTTCTCTCCGCCTTTTCGATTTCCCGCAGGGTCATCCTCTACATGCAGAATATGAAGCTCAGCGAGCTCAAGGCCAAATCTCCGGCCGAACTTCTTGTGTTCGCAGAAGAACACGAAGTTGAAAATGCATCGACCATGCGCAAGCAGGAGTTGATGTTCGCCATTCTCAAGCAATTGGCGGAGCGCGAAGTCGATATTACTGGCGAAGGCGTGGTGGAAGTTCTTCCCGATGGCTTCGGTTTCTTGCGGTCGCCCGATGCCAACTACCTGCCGGGTCCGGACGATATCTATATCAGCCCCTCGCAGATCCGCCGCTTCGGCTTGCGCACCGGCGACACGGTGGAAGGCCAGATTCGCTCCCCCAAGGAAGGCGAGCGCTATTTTGCCCTGGTCAAGGTCAACACCATCAATTTCGAAGATCCCGAGGCGGTGCGCCACAAGGTCAACTTCGACAATCTGACCCCGCTTTACCCCGAAGAGCGGCTGCGCATGGAATTGCCGGACCCCACGGTTCGCGATCGCTCGGCGCGGGTGCTCGACCTCGTGGCACCCCTGGGCAAGGGACAGCGCGCCTTGATCGTCGCACCCCCGCGCACCGGCAAGACCGTGCTGCTGCAGAACATCGCGCAGTCGATCGCTACCAACCATCCCGAATGCTATCTCATCGTGCTGCTGATCGACGAACGGCCCGAAGAAGTGACCGACATGCAGCGCTCGGTGCGCGGCGAAGTCATCTCCTCGACCTTTGACGAGCCCGCCAGCCGCCACGTTCAGGTCGC
>JAQSXP010000201.1 GCA_029256605.1 Devosia sp.
ACCAGGATCGGCATGGCGCCCGAGCCGAGCGCCGCGAGCGAACCAAAGCCGTAGCCATAGCCCACGACAATGGCGAGGAGGCCAAAGCCGAGAAAGATCAATGCAGCAAGCAGGTCGGAATGTATCGTCATTGGGCCGTCGTCCGTTGTGGGGGAGCTGGTCGACTCTCGTGCTAGAGCCCCTGGGTCCAGTTTGGACCTTTGCGGCTTAAGGGCGCGCAGAACAATGCCGAACAGCGGGTGGTTCCGTCACGCGGAACATCGCCTCGCCCAGCAAACCCGGGACACGTTCCGCGCTCCGAAATCGATTGAGAGCCGATTTGTCAGTTTGCCGCAAGCTGGTAGGGGGACTGTCGAAGTCCAAGGAGGATGAGCTGGCATGCGCGTCGTTGAAATCACCCGGCCTGGCGGCCCCGAGGTGCTCGCCATTGTCGAGCGGCCAGTGCCTGTGCCGGGGCCGAGGGAGGTGCTGATCGAGGTTGTGGCGGCGAGCGTCAACCGGCCCGACGTGCAACAGCGGCGGGGGCTCTACCCACCACCGCCGGGGGTGACCGATATTCCCGGCCTCGACGCTGCCGGCATCATCATTGCGGTGGGGGACGGGGTGAAGACCCCGAGCGTCGGCGATGCGGTGTGTGCGCTGGCCAATGGCGGCGCCTATGCGGATTATCTCGTGGTGCCGGCGGGGCAGTGCATGCCGATCCCGGAAGGCTTGAGCTTTGTGGAAGCGGCGTCATTGCCCGAGGCGCTGTTTACGGCCTGGAACAACATCATCTGGCTGGGACGATTGGGGGAGGGTGAAACCCTCCTCGTGCAAGGCGGCTCCAGCGGCGTCGGCATGGCGGGCATCCAGATGGCAAGGCTGTTGCGCAATGCCCGGGTTTTCGCCACGGCGGGCAGTGAGGAGAAGCGCGCGGCGTGCCTCGAACTGGGGGCGGAAGCGGTGTTCGATTACCGGCAGGATTGGGCCGGCGCTATTCGCCAGTATGCAGGCGAGCACTGCCTCGATGTGGCGCTCGATGCGCAAGCAGGTCCCTATGTGCAGCAGCAGCTCGATTTGATGGCGCCCGATGGACGGCTGGTGTTCATCGCCAGCCACCAGGGCCCAACAGCCGAGGTCAATATCCGGGACCTGGTGCGCCGGCGGCTGACGCTCACCGGCTCAACGCTGCGACCGCGCCCGCCGGCCTACAAGGCGAGCATTGCCACAGCGCTGGTGGAGGCGGTTTGGCCCTTGCTGGCGTCAGGGCGAATGGTCACGCGGATCCATACGGTGTTTTCGCTCACCGATGTGGCCAAGGCCCATGCGCTGCTCGACGCCAATGAGCAGCTCGGCAAGGTGGTGCTGGCGGTCAATGAGGCCCGGGCCGGTGATCGGCCCTAAAAGGCGCCGAACTCGGACACATCCACCGACATGTTCCTTGAAAGGCGGCCAAGGTCGTCGGAAATGGCGACCGCCGCCGATTGCAGAATGGGCACGAAGCGTTCGCAGGCTTCCTGTTCGGAAGCGAAGGCGGATTTGAAATAGGTGAGGCCAAGGCTCGCCAGCACCCGCTTTTCCTGGCTGATGATGGGCACCGCGATGGTGTTGGAATTGCGCGGCTCGACAAACGAGGCACGGGTCGCGTAGCCGGACTTGCGGATCTGCGCCAGCATGCGATCGAGCTCCTGGGGGTGGTGGCTGAGGCCATCCTCGGGGTCTTCCGACTTGGTCAGTGCATCAAGGATCAGCGAAAATTCTTCGGTCTCGACAAAGGCGATATAGGCCAGGCCCAGCCCACGGGTGAGCATCTGCAGGCGTCGGTTGACGGTGCTGTGGAAAGGGGAGACGGGGCTGTCGGGAACGGTGCTGAAGCGGACCACGACGCTGGTGAAGTCGGGCAAGGCGATCGCCACCGGCCATTTGTGCTTGCGGGTAATCGCCAGGGCCCAGGCGCGGCCAGCTTCCACCACCAGGGGGCTCTTGTGGTAGCCCGAGCTCAGCGAAGTCACCATGGCGCTTACCTGATAGCCGCCCTGGCGGGAGTCGTTTTCGACATAGCCGGCCTCCTCGAGCGTCTTGAGGATGCGAACCAGGGTCGGCTTGGGCAAACCGGTGCGGGCATGGAGCTGTGCGATCGTGTTGATCGGCTGCTGGTTTAGCTCGAGCAGCACGTTCAAACAGCGCTCAATCGATCGAATACCCACGCGTATCGTCCCCCCAAAGACCGCGGCTTGTTCCGTCAAGCGAAACAGGGGGGACTATAGGTTGAGGCGCTCCGGCGTCAACCTTTATGCGGACGAGGGAGAAGCAGGAGAGCCAGATGGGCACAAGTCAGCAGAATCGAGAAGAAGCGCGCAACCTTATGGCAGGCGTTGACGACGATCTGGCAGCGGGTCTGCTCAGAGGCGCGCTCGACCTGCATGTGCATTCCGGTCCATCGACAATGCCCCGCCAGCTCGACCATATGCAGGCGGCCGAAGAGGCCATTGCAGCGGGCATGCGCGCGGTGCTGTTCAAGGATCATCACTATTCGGCGGCGCCCTTTATTCCGCTGATGGAGCGGTTGATCGACAATCCGGAATTTTCGATGTTCAGCGGCCTCGTGCTGAACAATTCCACCGGTGGGCTCAACCCCTATGTGGTGGATGCCCAGCTCAAGATGGGCGCCAAGCTGATCTGGATGCCGACGGCGCAATCGGCCAACCACATCCGCAGCTCGCACCGCAAATCGCGGCTGGTCTCGAATGTGCAGCTGATGAATTCGCCGGCTTTGACGGTGGTCGACGAGCTGGGCAATGTGCTCGATGTGGTCAAGCAGATCCTCGACAAGGTGGCCGAGTTCGATGCCATCCTGTCCTCGGGCCACCTGCATGTGTGGGAAATCTGGAAGCTGTTCGATGAAGCCCGCAGCCGCGGGGTCAAGCGCCTGCTGATCAACCATCCGATGTATGGGCTGCATTTCACCCCTGAGGATGTGCGCGACTTCGCCAAGCTGGGCGTCATCGTCGAGCAGTCCGCCGCCATGTATGTGGATTCGCGGTTCAACGTATATTCGCCCCAGGAGCTCAAGGAGCATATCGATGCGGCCGGTGTCGCCAATTCGTCGATCGGCTCGGATCTCGGGCAGGTCGACAATCCAACTCCGGTGGAAGGAATGCGGCAGGCGATCAAGCTGTGCCTGGCGCTCGGCTATAGCGAAGCGGATGTGCGCACCATGGTTACGGACAATCCATCGCGCCTGGTTGGCCTGACGGCCTGATCCGCGCCGCAGGGCCGAGCATGAACAACAAAAAGCCGGGGTGGCAGCACCCCGGCTTTTTTACTGGCCAGGCGGCCCGCGGTTAGCTGGCGGGAAGGGGATAATCGTCGGCGTTGAGCACCCAACCCGGCTTGGCCGAAAAGTCGAGGCGCGGTGGGGCGAAGATGTCGACGAGTTGATTGACTCCCGCGCCTTCCGCTGTGGTCGTGTGGATCGAGGGTGGGGGGATCACGCAGACCGAGGGTGACTCGCAAAAAAGGTGCTCGTCCTCGCGCCACATATTCATGTTGGTGGTCCAGGGCCAGCGCAGGTGGTGCGTGAAGGCACCGCTGAGCGCCAGCGAGCATTGCTCAAAAGTGTCGTGATGGTGCGGCGAGACATTGTCGCGCGCGCGCGGCCCGATCCGGGGCACGAGGAAGTTCACCATGAAAGTGGTGCAGCGATAGATGCGCCCGAAACGGGAGGGGTCTTCGGGTACGTCCAGCGTGTACCATTTGAGCTTGAGGCCGCCGGGAGGCTCGGGCCAGGGCTCGAAGGGCGGGACGTTGGGGTGGGTGTCGCCAAAGGCTGCGGCATTGGACGCGGCGTTGGCCAGATCCTCGGACTTGGGTGTCAGCAGCCGTATGATCGTGCCGGGCGTGAGCATGCGGATCGTGCTGTCGCCGGGGGGCACGAACACCACGGAATAGCCGGGCACGACCTCGGTGCCGTCTGCGGTGGTGATCTCCACCGTGGTTTCAGCGTCCGGGATGATCACGGCATATTCGTCGGGCTGCCCGATGCGCTCGAAACTGCCGTCCTGCAGGCCCTTGCTGTAGGCAATCACGAAGTTCTGGCCGCGGCTGATCCAGGTTTGGCCGCTGGCATCCTCGATCTGCGGGGCCGTGCCATAAAACAGCGCCAGCTGCGCGCCAAAGAAGCTGTGATGCACCCAATCCGGCTCCGGCTTGGGCTTGTCCTGGGTAAGCGTGGATCGTGGATCGCTCGCGCTATACATGTTGGTCAGTGCTCC
>JAQSXP010000008.1 GCA_029256605.1 Devosia sp.
AGCTGGCCCAAGGAAAGAAAGCAGCCCGCGCGCCCCGGGCTGCTTTCGTTTTTTGGCGTTCTACTCGGTGAAATCGAACTCGGCGAGCTCGCAAACATTGTTGTTTGCCGAAACGACCTGGTCGCCATCATCGAAAACGGCGAGGAAATCGTATTTGCAGTAGCCGCTCCCGTCATCGATATTGATCATGACGCTGGAGCCTGACCCCAGCACATCGCTACCCAATATGTCCTCTTCCCAATTCTGCGTACCGGTATTGGACGCGTAAAATTCGGTGATCACATAGGAGGTCTTGTTGTTGATCTTGACCCGGCGATCCAGCGCCGAGGCAGTCACCACACTGGCAGCCAACATCGCCAGGGCGATAACCACCGAAAACTTCTTCATAATGTCCCTCATCATTGCAAAACAAATGCCGCCCAGCCGCAATGGCAGCAGCATCTACTTAGCGACTGGAATCGGTGGCGAGGGGCGGAGTTCGGCGGAATGACTGTCGAGGGCGAGCAATTACCCAATCGATGTAGCCGGTGAGCTCAATATAACAAGCGCGGTTTCGCTCGCTCAGCCTGCTATGATCCTCGCCAGAGATCTGCGGGGGAGGCAGATGGGGCTGTTGTACACCAGGGCCGGCGCCCTGCTGTTGGCGCTGCTGCTGTCACTGTCGGTGTGGTTCCTGATCGGGTGGGCCGCAATGAGCATTCTTGCCACTGCGCCCCACACCTGATTGCCGGCGCTAAACTTCGGCGTAATAGCTGGAATAACGCCGATAATAACCCGCGCCATGGCCTTCCTGCTGGTTCAGCACGGCCATGATCGGCACATCGCCATGCAGTCCCTCGGAAAGGCGGGCCACGGCGGCCTTTGCCTCTACCTGGCTGGTCGAGGACCAGCGCATCACGAAGACAATCGCATCGGCATATTCAGCGATGTGGACCGCGTCGACCACCGGGCCAACCGGGGGCGTATCGATGATCACGATCTCAAAGCTGGCTCCGGCCGCTTCCATCAACCGCTTGAAATCGTCGCCCAGGATCAACTGGTCGGTGGGAATATCGGCAGCGCGCGAGCCCAGGATATAGTGGAGCCCCGTGCCGGCTTCGGCATGGAGCAAGGCCTGCGGATCCTTGGCATGGCCGCGCAGCAGCTCCAGCAAGCCATGCTCCTGGTTGACATTGAGCTGCCGGTGAATGCTGGGCTTGCGCATGTCGCAGTCGATCAGCAAGGTTCGTTTACCCGACAGTGCATAGGCTCGCGCCAGCGCCAGCGAGATCGTTGACTTGCCTTCGTTAGGGGCCGTCGAGGTCACCATGATGAACTTGGAGGCCTTGCTGTCCGCCCCGCGCCGGCGCAGCGCCTGGTCGATGCCTGAGCGGATGCGCCGGATTGACTCAGAGAAGATCGAGAGCGGCGATTTGGTCAAGAGATCGGCGATCGATGTCGCCCCTTCAGGCAGGGCCTGCTTGAACCGCGGGATCTCGCCCAGCACCGGTACCTTCATCACCGAAGCAACCTGTGCCTCGGTGGTAAACCCGCCCACATAGTTCTCGTAAAGGAAGGCTAGGCCCACGCCCAGGCCAAGCCCGGCAAGGCCGGCTAACACCAGCATCAGCCGCGAATTGGGAAAGCTCGCACCATTGGGGGGCATGGCCGGCGAAACAATGCGGCTGTCGGCCACCTGCAGATCGGCCTGCACCTGCAGATCGCTATTGCGCGTCAGGAGGGTCTGGTACTGCGCGCGGGCCAGCTCGGCCGATTGCTGCAGCTCGTAAAGGCGCGTGAGCACGTCAACGGGCAAATCGCTCGACATGACGCTGGTGCGCAACTCCTGGCGAATATTGGCGGCGCCGGACTGCAGCGTCGGCAAGGTCGATTGCAGGCTCGCCAGCTGGGTCTGCGCCTGCTCGCGCATAGTGTTCTGGATGCGCTCGAGCTCGGCGCGCAGGTCGACCGACACCGGTGATGAGGCATCGGTGTTCTGCAACTGCCCCAGGATTTGCTGGCGCTGGGTTTCGAGTGCACTGACGGCTTCGTTCTGCAGGGCGGCGACCAAGCCGTTCCAGTCCTGTTGTTGCAAGGAAGCCTGCAGCTGCTCGGTTGAGGATTGCAGCTGGTTGCGTTCATTGGTGATGCGCTCGAGCTCGGCCTGGAGCTGGGCCATCTGCCCGCCGGTGGCGCTTCCCGCCATCCTTTCGACGGCGCCGGCGATGAAGTCGTCAAAGGCCTGCTCGGATCCCGCCAGCATCTGGCTGGCCTGGGCAAGGCGGGAGGAAAGCACCTGTTGTGAGGCGAGCACGCCCTCGACCTTGGAGCGCAACTGCTCGCGGATATAGGCCGTAGCGATGGCATTGGCGAGGTCAGCGGCGCGCTGCGGATTGACCGAGTTCACGCTGGCTGTGAGCAGATAGGTAAGCCCGCGCCGCTGCACGCGCACGGCATTGCGCAGCTTGGTCATCGTGGTCTGCAGGGCCTGCTCGCCCGAAGGCGGGTTGGCGTCGGCGAGGCGGAAGAAGGCGAGGATCTGACTGGTGAGACCCAGCTTCGGGCCGAATTCGGGGTCCGTCAGCAGGTTTTGGGACTGGATGACGGAGAGGAGGACCGCGTCGGATCGCAGGATTTCGACTTCACTGTCTACCCGTGCGCTGTCGGAACTGGATGCCGTGGAGGTCTCTGCCTCCAGCAGGTTCTTGCGGCTGGGATCAACAAAGATCAGGGTCGAGGCAGTGTAGACGGGAGTAATGGAGACCAGAGCGAGCACCGCCACGGCAAGCACCACGCCAAGCACTGCGCCGATCAAACGGATCCGGCGTCGGAGCAGCTTGAGGATGCCCCGGATATCGATCTCCACCTCGTCCATATGCGCGTTAGTCCCTAATTAAGCTTAACTGCTTATTTCACGTTCAGGTTGTCTGCGACAGTTCACGCGGAAGGCTGGACTGCAGCACTTGCAACTCTTCCCCAAGAAATACCGCGGTTAGCCGGCCTGTGGCGTAAGCGCCGGTATCGATATTGATGCGCCGCTGGCTGAAAAAGGGTTCGGTGACGGGCGTGTGACCATGCACCACCGTGGCCCCGAAGTCGTATGGCGTGCCGCCATTCTCCCGGAACCAGAGCAGGTCATCATCAACCTGGTCCTTGACCGGAACCCCGGGCCGCAGACCCGCATGAACAAAGATGTAATTGGGGGTTTCCAGGATCGAGGGCAGGGCATCCAAGAAGGCGCCGTGCTCCTGGGGAATAAAGGACTGGATCAGTCGCGCATGGGCTCGTGCATCATCGCACGCCGCGTGCACCTCACTGGAGGCGATGCCATAGGACATCAAGGTTTCCATGCCGCCAAAGGTGATCCAGCGGGCAAAGGCCTTGCGGTCGCGCATCGCGCCGGCCATGGCATCTTCGTGGTTGCCGCATAGGCAAATGCGGCGCCAGCCTGCAGGGAGAGGCGCCAGCAGATGGTCCAGTACGGCGGCAGATTGCGGGCCACGATCGATATAGTCGCCCAGCATGACCACCCATTTCTCGCCGGGATCACCGGCGGCGTGGGCAAATAGCTGCCCCTCCAGCGCCTTGAGTAGATCGAGGTGGCCGTGAACGTCGCCGATGGCATAAAGGCTGGGAGGCACCCGAGCCGCGCTTAGTCGCGTCCGTCCGGCTGGGCTAGGTGTCGATGACCTGCCCCACAGCCGGTCCAGGAAGCCTCCGAATATCATCAGGTCAGCCAGCCTCACCGCGAACCGACCGTTGAGCCGAGCGCTGCGCCGTTCCCAAAGCTAGTACCAGCAGCACCAGATAGACATTGCCCGAGATCTCCATGCTGAAATCAACGAGCGAGTGCATGGCGATAACAACCAGGGCGGAAACGGCAATCAGCGGCAGCCACCAATCAGATCGACGCAAGCCGACAAGGCGAGCGGCGCCAAAACCGGTCAAGGCCAGGATCAAGATCGGGAGCGTGCCGGCAAATACGCCCAGTTCGCTCCAGAGGGCCAGGTAGGTGGAGTGGGCCTTGTGCCACACGAGGTCGGGGCTGACCGGTTCCCGGTGAAACAGGGTATAGGCGACCTCGAAACTGCCGCCGCCGAAACCGGTGGCCCAACGCGCACGGATCATGTCGAGAACCTGCGCGTAGAGCTGGAGGCGAACATCGCTGTCGCGCTCGACGCTACCCAGCCGCTCGAACGTGCCGCCGCTGAACAGCATGGCGCCCACGGCAAAGACGGAAAGGGACAACAGGAGGGCCGGAGCCACTACCCTGCGACCGCCGAAGCGACCTTTGGCAAGCCCGATGGCGGTCAATACTCCGGTGCCGCATAGGCCGGCAAACAAGCCCATGCGCGACTGCGAAGCGAGCAGCGCGGCGAGGATCACCAGGGCGGCAATCAAGTAGGGTATGGCTTGCACGATTGGCTTGCGCTGACCCTTGCGCAAATGGGGCATATCCGTGTTGAGCATCGTGCGGATGCCCAGCCCGATGGCAATCACCAGACCGACAGCAAGGAAGGTCGCGTAGGAGTTGCGATTAACGAAGGTGCCGGTTGCCGAGCCCAGGTAAGCCCATTTGCTGACAAACAGCATTGGGTCGCCAAGTTGGGTCAACGCTACGAGCCCGTAAAGGGCATGAGCGGCAACGATGAAGCACAGCCATTTGGCGATCTGCATGGCACGATCGCGATTGGCTGCCACCTGGACGGCCAGGAAAAAGAACACGCCGTAACCGGCCAGACGCAACAGCATGAGAAGCGTCTCGCCTGGCGTCAGGCTGAGCGTGGCGCTGGAAAAAGCCTGGCCTTCCACCCCAGTGAAAGTGATCGGCCCGAGAATTGGAGCGAGCGGAACAACCTGAGCGACCAGGAAGGCAAGGAGCAGCACCCAAGGCAAAATAAGAGGTGCCAGCGAGCCATAGCCCACCCGCAGCATCTCGCCTTTGCGCCACAAGGCTGCCCCGTAGAGCAAGGCTGCGAGAGCCACAACAACGCCGCTGAGCGCCCAAAAGAGGGGCCGCGCACCACCCAAGGGTATTGGAGCCAGAGCAACAAAAGCGGCCAGGAAGACGGCAAGCTGTTGGTTGAGGTGGGTTTGCCGGCTTTGGCCAGTTAAGAGCGCGGCGCTTCGGCGTTGCGGCGTGCTGGCGTTGATTACCATGGCCATTATGAGGCGCTTTGGTCCTGTGTTAGGGTCGCTATGGCTGATCTGACGCTGCGAAGAAAGCGCGCTTGGTCAGCCTGGGGCAGGGTTTCCACTATAGCCGTGATTCGCTCGCGAAAGCCCTCATTCTCAACATAGCGGCGCGCGATTGACCGCACCCCGCGGTTTGAACGCGCTAGCAGTGTCAAGTCGGCTTCGTGGCCGGCCAAAACGGGACCATTCAAGCTCGCAAAGAGATTTTCTGCTAGCCGCACCCGGCGCTCGGCCAGCCATTGTTCATTGCGGCCGGCGAGTTGGGCTTGCTCCAGGGCTTCCATTGCACCCTGGTGATCCGTCGATAAATACGAAAACAAGGCCAGGCTATACCAGCCGTAGGCGTAGCTAGGCATCGCCTGAATGGAGCCGCGGGCAAGGTCGCGGCAATGCAGCGCCACAAAAAGGCGTTCCGCTTCAGAATACTTGCTCGCGACGGCCGTTGAGAGCACCGTTTCGCATCGCATGAGCAGGGCTTCGGTACCGGATAGAGATGTGGGTTGCTCGGGAGGGGAGTGGCTCAGCCGCTCGAAGAAGGCCGAATCCGTGCCGCCAGAATCAATGTACGAGGTAAAGTCACCCTTGAGCGCCCAGACGGAGAGCGCAAGTAAGGCCACGGCAGCAAAGACTAAGGGCGCCGGTGTGCCAACAATAGAGTTGAACCCGCGCATCCGCGGCGGCGATGCGGAAAGAGCGGTCATGATCGCTGTTCACTCCATACAAAAAGGACGCGCCGCAGCGCGTCCCTCGCAGCCTGATATAGCTTCTGTTAGCTCGGGGAGCCGGGAACCGGAGGCGTTGGCTCGTCATCTTCTCCGCCTTCGCTCAAGCTACCGCCTGAGGAATTGGGGCCGTCATTAACGACGGGGTCAGTGCCCGCCGGAGTCGTGGAACCAGTCGTCGCACCTGCGGGAGCGGCGATCTCAACCGAAACCCCGCTCTGGGCGAGTTCAGCGACGATATCATTCTGCAGGGCAACCCGTGCAGCAGGCGGCTGAGCCGCGATATAGGCCCGCAGCAATGCCGCACACCCGTCTGGCGCCGTGGTGCACTGGGCAACTACATCAGCCCGCGACAAGGCGCCCGCAGCAGCGATCTCCTCGGCCGTCTGGGCACTTGCCGGACCAGCAAAGAGCGTCAACGCAACTAGACCGGTAAGTAGGCGCTTCATGTCATGACTCCATTTAGTCTTTGAAAAACAGCTTATTGATCAGCGGGACGATCGTCAAGTTGGTACATCTTTCGATTGACGGCGTTTTGCGATGCTCTGCGAGATCGCTTGATCCTGCCACTTAGGAAAGCAACGTCGGGAATGAGCGAAAGATCCTGGCTGTACGACATTAGCGTGCGTCAATCCCTAGAAATCTACGTCAAAGGAGTTCTTGTGCGAGCAGGGGGTCTGTCTTGATGAGCCTGCAGATAATGCGTCGTGCTCATGGCAAATGTTGTCGACCTGCACGGGCCCGTTAGTGTCCGCCCAAGCGCCACCATTCCTGGGAAATGGTCATCCAGACGATTTTGACATCCAGCCAGATGGAGAAGTTCTGGGCATAGGCGAGGTCATGATCGATGCGGGCACGGGCCCGCACCGGATCAGTGGTTGCGCCACGCAGATTGTTCACTTGCGCCCATCCTGAGAGCCCCGGCCGCACCCGAAGGCGCAAATCGTAGTAGGGAACGAGTTGTTCATAGGCTTTGCCGCCGGCGAGCATGTGGGGAACATGGGGGCGCGGCCCGACCAGGGACATATCTCCCTTAAGGATGTTGATCAGCTGGGGGAGCTCGTCGAGACTGGTACGGCGCAGATAGCGGCCAAGGGGTGTCACGCGAGGATCGCCATCGATCGTTTGATTGACCCCAGTCAGGTCACCGCGTTCCACATACATGGTGCGGAACTTGTAGATGGTGAACAGATGACCGTCTTTGCCCAAGCGCGCCTGGCGGAACAAGACGCCTCCTTTGCTGCCGAGGGCTGTCGCCAAAGCAATGATCACCAGAATGGGTGCAAGCAACAGCAGTGCCGACCCAGAAACAATGACATCAAGGCTACGCTTGAGCGGCAACTGTCGACGCTGCCATTCGGTGTGCGTGGGTAGAGCAGGGCTATCGCCCCGCCAGGTCAGAGGAAGCGTCGAGTGTAACGTTGTGCGCAGATATTGAGACGTGTGGTCTAATTTCGTCTGGACGCCGTCGATTGACTGTCCCTCGATATGACTAGTCATTGGTTCCTTCAAGCTATTCCGCACAGCCGCCACTTTGCCACCGAAATGGCGGTGGACCAAGCTAATCCAGCTTTTAGAAAAAATTACCCACTAGCAAGCCGGTGCGTTCCTCATTGATGCCGATGGTAAACTCACTGCGGTCGAAGGATCATCGGATTGTAAAACTTAGGCCGGTTCAGTTCGGGGCGGAGCTAGGTGCGTGGGATTGTGGAGCTCCAACAGCTATCGCTATGCCTGCAGCTGTGCTGCTAAGCTAAAGAGCCCCAAATGGCTTCACCTGGCCTTGGACTGAGCAGGATAGGGAGACCCGCAGCACAAAACTAACCACGATGGACCCTGATATGGTGAGCGGCGGTTGCAAGCCCCCAACGCAACAAATCTTCTGCGCCTCTGCGGGTATCGGCCTCCACGTAGCATCTCAACTCGGGGGCGTTGCCCGAGCCCCGATAGTGAATGGTTGCACCATCATCAAAGGCGTAACGCATCCCGTCGACCGTCGATAGCTCCGCAAGCGTTCCGACAGGGGCGAAGTAAGCTTCGGCAAACGCCGGATCTTCCGCGAGCCGCGCAAGCAATGCAGTGCTCACAGCGGGAGGTACGTGCTCGATTCGGTCGCTCAGCATATGCCTCATGGGCAGGCCTGCGACGAGATCTGCTACGGACTGGCGATGAGAGACGGCGAGCGCCAGAACTGCCAGCAGCGGCAGCACCGCGTCTCGAGTAGGAAGGGCCGCAAGGTTCATGCGTCCTATCGAGCAGCGTGAGCCTAATAGCGTTCCACCGTTCGGCTCGAAACCAACGATCCGGCTGTAGCCGAGGCGGCGTGCCTCGTTCATCCCAGCAATGACAAATGGAGAGCCCACGCGGGTTCGAAGGACCTTATGGAAAAACGCCGTTCTCTCCACGGCCGAGTTCATCGTAACCGGCGTGGCGACCGCATCAGCCTTTAGGAAGTACGCGGTGAGTAGTCCCAGCACATCGCCACTAACAAACCGACCATTGCCGTCCATTAGCAATGGGCGATCACCGTCGCCATCTGCGGACACGATTGCATCCAGATGATGCTCGGCAATCCAGTGCGGCAGCGGAGCAAACACGGCATCATTGAGAGCCTCGGTGTCCAACGGAGTGAAATCGTCGCTTCGGCCAAGCCGGATCACGTTGGCGCCGCTGCGCTCCAGAATAGAAACGAGAAGGTCTCGAGCGACGCAGAATGCTCGAACACGCCAACGCGCAATCCCGCAAGTGCAACCAGCGGGGCGGGCAGAGTGTAGCGAGCCAGATAAAGGTCAGCGGCTGCGCCCTCGAGCTTTGGACAAGTAGTTGAGCCTACGACCTCGGTGACCCGGCTAGTGCAAGCCAGTATGCCGGCTTCATCAGCTTTGCTGATCTCACCCGCAGGCGAGTAGAACTTGAGCCCATTACGATCCGCGGGAATGTGGCTGCCGGTGATCATGATCGCCGGGCTTTTCTTTCCCATGGCGTAGAGCGCCAATGCGGGCGTTGGGATGGGCCCGCTATCAATCGGAACCAGCCCGGCCGCGACAACAGCGGCTGCGCAGTCCTGCAAGATTGCCGGACTGCTTGGCCGCAGATCCCGGGCTAGATAGACCGAGCCGCTGTCCGGTACTCCCAATCTGATCAGGTAGTCGAGAAAGCCTTCCGTATAGCGTCGGGCCGTATCTCCTTGAAGTTCTAGCGCTAGACCGCGCAGCCCGCTTGTCCCAAATTTGACGCTTTCGGCGCGTGACGCTTGCTCCTCGACCATATTCTCTGCCACTTCAGCTACGGCCAAAATCGTCTTCCATCCGGATGATATCGTCTTCACCCAGATAGGACCCAGTCTGCACCTCGATGAGCTCCAGCAATATCTTGCCGGGATTGGCGAGGCGGTGCGTCGCGCCCAGGGGTAGATAGATCGACTGGTTCTCGGTCAGCACAGACACAGTCCCGTCCACCGTCACTTCTGCGGTGCCGCGCACCACGATCCAATGTTCGGAGCGATGATGGTGCCGCTGGAGCGACAGCTTCTTGCCGGGATTGACGAACAGCCGCTTGACCTGAAAGCGCTCGCCCGACAGCACAGAGGAATAGCCGCCCCATGGCCGATATGCAGTCTGATGCGACTCGGTTAGGTGCGCGGTATCAGGCCGCCGACTGAGGGCATAAACCATAGATCCCACCTTCTGCGCTTCGGAGAGTTTTCCCACGTAAATTGCGTCCGCGGTAGCAATCACAGCGATATCGGCCAAACCCTCAATGGCAATATGGGCCTTGTCGCTGATCACCAGGGAGCCGCTCGTGTTGCTGAAGGTCGCGGCCCCGTTGACGACATTGCCCGACTGGTCTTTCTGGCTCACGGCCCAAACGGCGTCCCACGCGCCCAAGTCAGACCAGCGATAGTTCACCGGAACTACTACCGCGCGAGAGGTTTTTTCGAAGACGGCGTAGTCAACCGAGATCGAGGGCGCGGAGGTGAACGCGTCCTTGTCCAGCCGGGTGAAATCAAGGTCCGCAGTGGCCTTGCGAAGCGCTTGGTTGGCGCTATTGAACGTTTCGAGGGCGTGGACACGGCATTCATCGAGGAAATCGGAAGCGCGCATCATAAAGATCCCCGCGTTCCAATAGAATTTGCCGGTCGCCACCATTTCGGTCGCTTTATTCGCCGGCGGCTTTTCGATAAAACGCGCGATGTACTGCACGCCTTCTGCAAATGCAGCGCCCCCTTCGATATAACCGTATCCAGTCTCAGGAGCGGTAGGCGCCATGCCGAAAGTGACGAGCTTTCCGGCTTTGGCGGCGGCGAATCCTGTCTTGATGGATTGCCCGTAATTGTCGTCCGCCCCAACCTCGTGATCGGATGGCAGCACATGCAATACAACGTCACGGCCGAACTTGCCTTGTGCGAACACCGCCGCGGCCGCAATTGCTGGGGCTGTATTGCGAGCCGTTGGCTCCAGCAGGACTCCAGATAGCTCCATGTCCATTTGGCTGGCCTGCTCCGCCACGATGAAGCGATATTCCTGATTGGTGATCACGATGGGGGGAAAATATGTGCTGCTGTCCGCGACACGCTTGAGGGCTTCCTGGTAAAGGCTGTCTGGGCCGGTCAGTTGTAAGAACTGCTTGGGCCGGGCAGCCCGGGACAGCGGCCATAATCTCGTTCCTTTGCCGCCGGCAAGTATCACTGGAACGATATGTCTGCTCATTGCTGCCTCAACCCTCTGCCGATTGGCAAGTACTGGCAAGTTCCACAACAATTACATGGTGAGTTTCACGAAACAACAAAGAAGAGATTTGGTCGCAGCTGCTCCGTAGGAGATGCTTAATGGGGCTAGCTCCCTGTCCCACTCTTGCAGCACCAGGTAGCTTAGTGATGTTCTCAACAAGTGGCTGTCAAAGCGAAGACAACTACTTGCCTGTAGCGTGTTCGCGATTGCCCTAACCATCAAGGATGGCGATGTGCTTGTGTAGCAGTTTCACACTGTGTCACTTTGCTCGTTGGAGGAACTTGCACCCGCTGAAGTCTTTAGCGTACGGCCTATTCCAGCAGGTGAGCGAGCGCTCCAGGGCGCAGGAACTGCAGCGACATGGCTGGCGTCTAGGCGGATTGTTATGCGCCGTCCTTGCCAGGTAACCGCCGGATGGGCTGAATTGTGCTAGCATCGCCGGCACTGGTGCACCGCATATGCGAACCGCTGTTCCGCCAAAGGGAAAAGCTGTTCGTCTGAAGAGTGCTTGAATAAGGACGGGCGGTTGGACCGAGAAGAGAGCGCAAATTATCAGCTGGGCAATAAGCGGCTCTATCAGGTTGTCGCTTTGCGCATTGCCCAGATGATCGAAGCCCATGCCAACGATCCGTCCTGGCGGCTTCCTTCCGAGCGTGAGCTGGCCGAGGAGCTTCAGGTTAGCCGTCCCTCGATCCGGGAGGCGGTGATCGCGCTCGAGATGCGGGGTGTGGTCGAGGTGCGTGGACGGGCCGGTATCGTGATCCTGCCGCGCAAGACCAACGAGCTCAGTTTCGATGTCATCAACACCGACATCGGGCCGGGCCCGTTTGAGCTCCTGCAAGCAAGGCTGGCAGTAGAGTCAGGGGCAGCGGCGATAGCGGCGCAGCGAGCCAACAGTTACGACCTCATGCGGCTCGAAGACTGCATCTCGGGCATGCAGCAAGAGGGCAGTTCGCCCGCGCACAATGAAAAGAACGACCGCGAATTTCACATGACCATCGCCCACATGACGGGCAACGCCATCATCGTGTCCATCACCGAGGCGCTGTGGGCGCAGCGCGATGCCTCGCGCATGTGGAAAAAGATCAACGAGCATCTGCATGGCATCGCGATCCGCCCCACCTGGATCGGCGATCATCACGCGATCCTGGCGGCCATGAAGCTGCGTAACCCGGACGCCGCATACAAGGCCATGGCGCGGCATATCAACAACGTGTCGGAGGAGTTGCTGCAGGCCGATGAACGGCGCCGGCTCACCGGATCAGAGGATTGAAGGGAGACAGGGCATGCTGAAAGGTTTCGAGCATGTGGGCATCACGGTAAAGAACATCGACAGAAGCCTGGCGTTCTATGTCGACCTTTTGGGGCTCGAACTGCGCGTACGCCGAAGAGTGTTCAATGGCGACGAGCTCGCTTTTCTCGATGCCAAGGGTCCGATGCTGGAAATGGTCTGCCCCGCCACCGGAGCCTTAACAGCCGAGGATGTGGCAGTGGGCCGCGCCGGCGTGCGCCATCTCACCTTCAATTTCGACAGCGTCGACGAAACCTATGACCAGCTGCTGCGCGCCGGCGTCGACATCGTCGAGCCGCCCCGCGATGCCCACAACCGTGATATTGCCCGGCGCGTGGCGTTTTGCCGGGATCCCGACGGCATCCTGATCGAGCTGATCGAGCGCTAGAAGGGCCGCCGCGGGGCGATCGCCACGGCGAGATGGGCCCGCTCATCGGCTTCCAGCAGCTCCTCGATGACATTGCGAATATGCCGGGCCATGGCCTTGTAGGCCCCGTCGGCGCTGCGCAGGCGGATGGCAGCGAGCACGGCATGATGGTCCCCGATCCAGAGCGGCCGGACATCGGGGGCGTGAATGAATTCGTGCAGCTTGCGCCACATTGCGGACTGGTCGCGCTGCACCCAAAGCGTTTCGATCATCGAAAGAATGATGGCATTGCCGCTCATGCGGGCGATGTTGAGGTGAAAGTCGCGGTCGCCCTGTTCGTTGAGCAAGCGCACGTCGCGTTCCCCCTGCATCTGCTCGATGCAGGCTTCCAGAATGGCGATATCGGCGCTGGTTGCCTTTTCGGCCGCCATCGCTGCGGCACTCGATTCAATGGCCAGCCGAGCTTCAAGCAGCTCGAACGGGCCCGGCCCGTCATCGGCCGCTTCAAAGCTCACTCGACCCCCATGGGGCTCAAGCACGATGATGCCGGTGCGGCCGCGCACCTCGACGAGGCCGCGCATCTCGAGCGCAATGATGGCTTCGCGCACCACTGGCCGGCTGACGCCAAGTTGCTCGGCCAGTTCGCGCTCGGAAGGAACGCGCCAGCCCTCGTCGGCCGCATTGGCCTGGATCATTTCGGCTAGCTGTTGTGCAACCACCTGGTAAAGCCGGGCCGTGCCGCCCGGCCGTACCGGACGTGTGGAAGCCATCTTGTCCCTCCAGGGCGTGGGAGTGGCTCCCACGCCATTGTGCCGGTCAGGCCGCAGCTTCCGTTTGCGGCAGCCAGGATCGGTAAAGCGGATTGTCCGGCCCGATCGGCATGGCCGTGGGCAGTCCCGTCCTTTGCGACTGGTAGGCCGCGGTGACGAGCTCAAGCGAGTTGCGGGCATCCTGCAGGGTCACTGGCGGTTCGCCACCACTGATGATCGCCTGATGGAACAGCTCGAACTGCCTCGTATAGCCGTCTTCCTTGACCTCATAGCCCGCCAGCGCTGCATCGATGCGTTGCTGGTGTTCGGGTGTTCCAGCGGTGAACTGCCAGGGGTCACGCCCCATCGTATAGGGCTCGAGGATGCTTTCGGCGACGAGGTCATGGAAGCAGAACCGAAGGCGCGAGATCTCCTTGCGGGAGCCCAGCGTCATGGACAAGGTGGCAAGCGAGCCGTTCTGCATCCGCACCGCCAGCGCCATCGTATCTTCGACTTCGATCCTGTTCACGAGCGTGGCGCCGTAAGCAAAGAGTTCGGCGCAAGGCCCATGCACATAGTTGAGCATGTCATGGGCATGGATGGCGTGCCCGAGCAGGCCCCCGCCCAGCTCGGTCGCCCATTTGCCGCGCCATGGCACCTCGTAATAGGCCGGTCCGCGCCACCAGTGCGTTTCGATCGTGGTCATGAAGGGCTTGCCGGTCAGCCCTTCGGCCATAAGCAGCTTGAGCTTTTGCAGCCCCGTGCCATAGCGATATTGGAAGATCGGCATGAGCTTGCGCCCGGAGCGCGCCACGATCTCCGCCATGGCGTCGACCTCGGCGATGGAGCCGAACAACGGCTTTTCGCAAATCACATGCTTGCCGCTTTCGATGGCGCGCCGCGACAGCTCGAAGTGATTGTGCGGAGGGGTGCACACATCGATCACATCGATGTCGTCCCGCCTGAAGAGCGCTTCCACCTCTTGCGTGTATTCAGGGATGTCGAAGGTTTGGCACAAGCGCCGGCCCCGATCTTCATCGAGCGAGCACAGCACGACGACCTCGAACAGGTCCTTGTTCCACTCATAGCCCATCAGGTGTCGCTCGGCGATGCCGGCTCCGATAACGCCGACGCGCAATTTCTGGCTCATGCCGCTTTCCTTTCCCCGATATGGGCTGCTTTGTGCTGGGCTTCGAGCGCGAGGCGGCACACTTCAAACACGTGCTGCTGGCTCATGGCCGTGTCGGTGCGGTCCCGCATATCGGCAACGAAGCGGGTGAAATATTCGAGTGGCTCGTTGCTGCAGTCGATGTGTTGCACGCCCGACCGATCCACGAGGAACAGGTGATCCTTACCCTCGCGCCCGCCGATATCGACATATTTGCGCAGTTCGATGTAGCCCTCGGTCCCCAAAATGGTCAGGCGCCCGTCGCCCCAGGTCGGCAGCCCGTCCGGCGTGAACCAATCGACCCGCACATAGCCCGAGGCTTTGTTGCTGCGCAGCAGCACTTCGCCGAAATCCTGGAACTGGGCGCTTTGCGGCGTACCGAAGTTGCCCACTGAACTGGCGACGACCTCGCCGCTGTCCGAGCCGGTGTAGAACAGGAACTGATCGATCTGGTGGGATGCGATGTCCACGATGATGCCGCCAAAGGCATCCGGGTCGAAGAACCAATCCGGCCGCGTGCCCGCTGCAAGCCGATGCGGTCCCATGCCAATGGTTTGGACCACTTTACCGATGGCCCCTTGCTGGACGAGTTTGCCGGCTTTGACAGCGGAAGGCACGCAATGGCGTTCCGAAAAGCAGACCGAGAACATCCGGCCTGTATCATCGACCGTACGCTGCACGGCCTCGAGCTGCTCGAAGCTCGTGACCCCCGGCTTGTCGACGATCACGTCTTTGCCCGCCTGCATGGCCCGGATGGCGAGCCCGGCGCGGTCGCGCGGAATGGCGGCGATGCACACCGCATCGATGCTGGCATCGGTGAGCAAGTCGTCCCGGCTGACCTCTGGAACATCAGGATGTTGTTTGCGGACGGCGTCCACAAGGGCGGGAACCGAGCTGTGCGGGCAAAATCCCGCGAACTCTGCCCCGGCGTCGAGCAGGCCATCGATATGGTTGAAGATGTGGCCGTGATCGATCCCTATTGCGGCGAATCTGAACATGAATGACTTTCTCCGGAACTGGTCGGAGCACAGGCGGCGCCGATCCATCTGGTAAGACCAAGACAGTGCAAGGACACATCACGTCGCTGCCGGCGTCAAGGCGGAACCGCACACAAAGTGCGCGGTGCGTAGGCTGTTACACTTGACAAGCCTTTCTGATCACCTCACCCTACTGGTCAGGCCAGAGTGTTCTGGCTAGACCAAGAGCCGTTCGATTCGCGGGAGGAGCCGGGGCCTCGAAGCGGCTGTGAAGGAGGAAGGGATGCAGCGTTTTCGTCTTCGTCTGTCTTGTGCCCTGGGCGCTCTGGTGCTGGCGAGTTCGCCGGTGCTCGCCCAGCAGATCACTGTGGTCTGCGACGACCTTGGTTTTGGCTGCAACACCATGCAGCCCATTGCCGATCGCTTCATGGAAGAAAACCCCGGCAAGACCGTCAATCTCGAGGTCGTGCCTTACCAGTCCATGCTGGAAAGCCTGCCCGTGCAATTGGCCTCGGGGCAGGGCCCTGATGCGGCCATTGTCACCGATCTGGGCGGCCTGAGCCGATACTACCTCGACCTCACCCCCTATGTGGATCCCGACCTCTTCAACAGCAATTTCGAGCGCACGCTGCAGTGGCTGCGGGGCGGGGATGCCACCAGCACCGCCATCAACGGCATGCCCACTTCGCTCACGGTGAATGGCGGCTATGTCAACCTGACCCTCTTTGAGCAGGCCGGCGTCGCGGTTCCCGAGGAAGGTGCGACCTGGGAAGAATGGGCCGAGGCCACGAGGCAGGTTGCCGAGGCAACGGGCACTGATTTTGCGATGGAGATGGACCGCTCGGGCCACCGTTTCGCCAGCCTTGCCATCAGCTATGGGGCCGAACTCGTCGATGAAGCAGGCAATCCGGTGGTCGATGATGGTTTGCGCGCAGCCATCGAACAATTTGTGGCCTGGCACCAGGACGGCACCATGCCCATGGATCTTTGGGGCGCGGTCGGTGGCGCCACCCATCGCGAGCTGTTCTCCGATTTTCTCAACGCCAACACGGTGCTTTATTTCGGCGGCTCCTGGACGCTGAGCCAGATGGACCAGGAAGTGGGGGATCTGTTCGACTGGAAGGTCATTCCCGCACCTTGCGGTCCGTCTTCCTGCACCGTCATGCCCGGCGGCGGCGCCTTGGTGGCATTCCAGCATACCGCCCAGCCGGAACTCGTCGGCGAGTTCATCAACTACCTGGCTGAGCCGCAAAATCTCAGCGAGGTCCTCGCAGCAGCGGTGGAAATTCCCGCCGCTTCCAGCTTGATCGAGAGTGGCATCGAGTATCCTGGCTCTTCCGAGCGCACCCAGGAAGCGCTCTCAACCTTTATCGCCCAGATCCCCAAAATGGCGCCAGCGGCCTATCGCTTCCAGGGATGGCGCTATCAGCGGGCCATGATGAACGCGCTGACCACCCGCATCAGCCAGGTGCTGAACGGCGAACTCGAAGTCGACGGCGCGATGGACCGGATCAAACAGGATGTGAACCTCGCGATCGAAGCAGCCAAAGCTCAATAGGCGGAACCGGGGAGGGCGGCATGAGTGCTTCATCTCGCATTGCGCACGCGACGGGATCCGTATTCGCGCTGCCCGCTCGTGCCGTCGAACCGCTCATGGCGGGGCTGCAACGCCTGATCGGCATCAAGCGCATGCCGTGGTTCTTCCTGCTGCCCAACCTGGCAGCCGTGATCCTCTTCTCGTTGCTGCCCGTCTTCGTGAACATCTATTATTCGTTTACGGGCAGTGACCGACTTTACCCCTCCGAACGCCCCTTTATCGGCACCTACAACTACGAGACGCTGCTGGATTGCGGGAACTATCTCGATCCCTCGACCTGTTCGCGAGACCTGTTCTGGCGCGCTCTGGGCAACAGCCTCGTCTTCGTGCCCACGCAGGTCGCGGCGATGATCGGTATCGCCCTCCTCACCGCAATCTGCCTCAATGGCGACATCAGAGGCAGGGGCTTCTTTCGCGGGGTGTTTTTCTTTCCCGTGATGCTGTCGCCCGTGGTCGTGGCCCTGACCTGGCAGTGGATCCTGCAGCGCACCGGGGTGCTCAACGGCATGCTCACGAGCCTGGGGCTGGATCCGGTGAACTGGCTGGTTCACGCCAACTCGGCCTTTTTCTGGTCGGTCTTCGTTACGGTCTGGGCTCACATGGGGTTTTACACAATCATCCTGCTGGCCGGGCTGCAGGCCATTCCCCGCGATGTTTATGAGGCGGCCAAAATGGATTCCGCCAATCACTGGCGTGTTTTCACCCGCATCACGCTGCCCCTGCTGCGCCCGGTGTTGCTGGTGGTGTTCATTCTGGCGGTGATCCGCTCGGTGCAGACCTTTGACGAGCTTTATGTGCTCACCGGCGGCGGCCCCGGTTCGGCGACCTTGCTGATGGTTCAGTATATCTACGAGATCGGCTTTGCCATCCAACCGCGCAATTTCGGCCTAGCCGCTGCTGCTTCGCTGCTGCTGGGGGTCGTGCTGCTCGTGTTCACTCTTGTCCAGCTGCGCGTTTCGAAGGGATCCAACAATGGCTGACCTGAGCTTGGCGCGATCAGAAGGTGGCGTGCGCGCGCTTCTGCTGGGCCGCCGGGGCCGGGGCAAGGTGACCCTCTCGGATATCCTGACCTATGGCTATCTGCTGCTGGGCGTGCTGGTCATGTTCGCTCCCGTTGCCTGGGTGGTGCTTTCCTCCTTCAAGACCCCGGCGGCGCTGCAGGAATTTCCCCCTACTCTGCTGCCCTATTCAACCGAGCAGGTGGTGGTCGAGGGCTTTGATCAAACCCTGCCCCTGTTCAACGTCACCACGGAGAGCGGCGAGGTCGTTCAGCTGGCACAGATCCGGCGGGTGGGCCTCAATGCCCAGATGATCGACCCTGCCAATCCCCAAGCAGGCCGCATCACCGTGCCGGTGGCCAATGCCGCTCCCGTGCGCAAGGTGCATTTCGCCGTCGAGAATTATTCCCAGTTGCTGTCGAGTTCGGGCAGCGACATCTGGCGGTTCGTCTTCAACAGCCTCTTCATCACCGTAGCGGCCACAGTGATCACCTTGATCATGAACTCCATGGCGGCCTTCGCGCTATCCAAGTATCGGTTTCGCGGCGAGGGGCTGGCACTGGTGGCGATCCTGTCGACGCTGATGATCCCCGCGACCGTGGTGCTGGTGCCGACCTATCTGATCGTGGCCCAGCTCGGACTGGTCAACAATCTATGGGGCGTCATCCTGCCCACCGTGGCAACGCCAACCGGGGTGTTCCTGCTGCGCCAATATATGCTCACCATCCCCGATGAGCTGATCGAGGCGGCCCGCATGGATCATGCCAGTGAATGGCGCATCTTCTGGCGCATCATCTTGCCTCTGTCTTCGCCAGCCTTGGCGGTAGTGGCGATCTTTTCCATTCTCTCGCGCTGGAATGACTTCCTGCTGCCGCTCGTCGTCCTCAATCGGCGCGAAGTGTTTACTCTCCAGCTCGCGCTTGCCTCCTACCAGGATGAAAACGTGGTGCGCTACGAGCAGCTGCTCGCCATGACCACGCTGACGGCCCTGCCGCTCGCCTTCGCCTTCATCTTCCTGCAGCGCTACATCACCAGTGGCATCGCCTCAACCGGCATCAAGTGAGGTCCCATGGCCAGTCTCGTTCTTGATAACCTCAACAAGTCATTCGGCTTGGTGGAAGTCATTCCCAGCGTCGATCTCGACATCGCCGATGGCGAATTCGTAGTTTTCGTCGGTCCTTCCGGTTGTGGCAAATCCACCCTCTTGCGCTTGATTGCCGGGCTTGAAGAAGCCACCGCGGGTGACATTCGCATCGACGGCCAGAGCGTGATCAACACCCCGGCCGCCGATCGCGGCGTAGCCATGGTGTTCCAGTCCTATGCGCTTTACCCGCATATGACGGTGCGCGAAAATCTCAGCTTCGGGCTCGAAAATATCCGCATGCCCAAGCCCGAGATCGAGCAACGAGTGCTCAGCGCCGCCACGCTCCTGCAGATCGAGCAATTGCTCGAGCGTAGACCCAAGCAGCTATCGGGGGGCCAGCGCCAACGTGTCGCCATCGGCCGCGCCATCACGCGCGATCCCAAGATCTTTTTATTCGATGAACCGCTTTCCAACCTCGATGCCGAGTTGCGGGTGCTGATGCGGGTCGAGATCACGAGCCTGCACCAGCGCCTGGGCAATACAATGATCTATGTCACCCACGACCAGATCGAGGCGATGACCATGGCCGACAAGATCGTGGTGCTTCGTCAGGGCAAGATCGAGCAGGTTGGAGCTCCCCTCGATCTCTACAACCGGCCGCGCAACAGCTTTGTCGCTGGCTTCATCGGCTCGCCACGGATGAACTTCGTGGATACTGTGGTGACTGCCAACAACGAGGCGGGTCTGACCCTCTCGGCTGAGGGGCTGCCCGACCTGACCTTGCCGGTGCACGGTGTGCCCCTGCCAACCGGCGCCAGCGCGACGCTCGGGATCCGTCCAGAGCATCTGGTGTCCTCGGAAACAGGCTGGCCCGTTCACGTCAAGGTGGCGGAGCAGCATGGCTCCAGCAGCTATCTGCACTGCAGCATGCCGAACGGCACG